>JAHJTI010000198.1 GCA_018829945.1 Pseudomonadota bacterium
GGGCTGCCGCACTTGTCGCAGATGCCTTCGACCTTGGTCGGATTGCTCTTGGTGTTGTAAATCGCCTGGCAGGAAGGGTTTGTGCAGGTTCTTCTCGTGCAGAGCCGGTCGAAGATCACATCGCGGGGTACGTCGATGGAGGCAACCATGTCCAGGGTGATATTGAGTTTTTTCAGGAGTTCGGTCAGGGCCTCGGCCTGGGGAATGGTGCGGGGGAAGCCGTCCAGCAAGAAGCCCTTGGCACAATCGGGCTCCTGGAGCCGATTTTCCATGATCCCCATGATCAGCGAGTCGGGAACCAGATCGCCGCGGTTCATGTAGCCTTCCGCTTCCTTGCCGAGCGGGGTGCCGGCCTGAACTGCGCCGCGCAGAATGTCGCCGGTGGAAATCTGTACCGAGCCGTCGATGGCGGTAAGGAGTTTAGCTACGGTGCCTTTGCCGGCGCCGGGTGCGCCCAAAAGAATAAGTTTCATGGTGGTTCTCCTGTTTCGATGAGTGAATGCCCGCAACAGACGGCATAAGGCCGCAATAGGGGGTGGAATTTGCCGATATGCCAATGATATGGGCAAGTAGAATCCGGGTCGCAACTATACCTGATTTTTGTTGCGGAGGATAGCTCTATCATAGGTTTTTCGCAAAGATGATTTTTTGGATGATATGATAGGATTCTGGGGGCCAAATGCTTTGCGCCATTGAAATGTTTTTTCCTGTCTTGACAACCGGACAAAGATTCTTATTTTCTGGGTACGGCTAATAAACTCTGTTAAATCGAATTGTTACAATAATTTCTCAAGGGAGGTGTGTATGGCGATAGTACGATTTGCCGATCAGAAATTGTTCAGAAATCCCTGGGCTGATTTTGAAAGGATGCGAAGGGAACTGGACGCGCTTTTTCAAGGAACTGGGGGGGAGTCCGGCAGAAGAGTCGGGGGTACGGTTTTTCCGGCCTTGAACATTTCGGAAGATAGCGGTCATATTTATGTTCGGGCCGAGATTCCCGGGGTACCGGCAAGCGAAGTGGAGATCTCCATCGAGGGCGACACCCTGACCATTCGGGGAGAACGAAAAACCTGCACTGCGGATGAAAAACATTCCTACCATCGGCGCGAGCTTCAATGCGGCAGATTCAGTCGGGCCGTCACCCTGCCGACCAAGGTTCAGGTGGACAAGGTCGAGGCAAAGGCCTCAAACGGGATTGTCACCATCACCCTGCCCAAGGCGGAGGCAGTGTTGCCCCGGCAGATCAAAGTGAACGTGGTTTAGGAAGTTTTTTTGCGGTATGGCCGCTAATGTAAGGAGTGTGCATATGACGGAAAATGAAATGCAGATTCAGCAGAGGCAGGAAGTTCAGCAATCGGGAGAACCCACCAAGCCGGAAAAACAATATGTGCCCGCAGTGGATATTTTTGAAACTGCGGAGGCGGTCAATGTGCTGGCGGAGATGCCGGGAGTAGCCAAGGAAGGGGTCGAAATCGAACTGGAAAATGAAACCCTGACCATCCGCGGCACTATGGTATCACCCGTTTGTCAGGGAGAAACCCTTTTGTTGCAGGAGTTTGAGCAAGGCCATTACCTGCGCAAGTTCACTGTGGCCGAAACCATTGATCAGGAAAAGATTCAGGCCACCATGGCTGATGGGGTTCTTACTCTGGTTCTGCCCAAGGTAGCGCCGGTAAAGCCGCGCAGAATTGAGGTGCGGGGTATCTGAACTAATCAGGTGTATCGTGTTGATTATGATAAAAAAGGCCATCCGGAATCGGATGGCCTTTTTTTGTTTTGGCCAAGTTAAGAGTTCAGGTCGGTTAAAGGGGGAAAAGTTTCCTCTTCCTGCCGGAAGGGTGATTTTAACGCACTAATCGACTTAGGGAACTTGTTGAATTACAGGCGCCATCTCAATGCATTTTTCGGGACACATGATAACGGCTCGTTCGAGAGATTCGCTGCATTGTACTGTGTCGGAGGTTGGTTCTGCTTTTTCCGTTGCAGGATTCATCCGAAAGACTTTCGGGCAGATAACCACGCAGGTTTCGCACGCATTGCAACGGTAGGTGTCAATGCTGACCTGACAGTTCATCGGGTGCCTGAGAAATGTGTAAAAGGAGAAGATCGGGAACGGAGTTAGTGCTCTCGTCCCCGGTGCGGGTAATCGCTTGATTGGGGTATTACTTGACGCCCTTGCTGTTCAGGTAGGGGCCGTATTTTTTGTCCGTTTCCATGATATGCTTGTCCAGCCAGTTTTTCAGGAAGTTCATAACCTCGATGCTGACCGTGCTCTTGCCGCTTTGCACATCGCTGATAAGCGCCTTGACCTTGGCGGTCATCTTGTTGTGCTTGTCCTTGTGGTCGGCGGTGTCAGGGTAGGCGTGGGTGTCGAAGAGCTTTTCTTCAAGGGCGAAATGGCTCACGCAATAGCCGGCCAGTTTGTTCAATACCGTCATCAGGACATCCTTGCCCTTGCCTGCCAGCATGGCGTCGTTGAGTTCGTTAATCATGGTAATCAACTGTTTATGCTGATCGTCGATTTGCTTAATGCCTACGGAATATTTGTCCTGCCAAGTTAAAAGTGCCATTGTTGCCTCCAGTTTCAGTGGTGAAGTGTTCGGGAAAAAAATGCATATGAGACAGAATAGTACTTTGTGGGAATGCGTATCAAGTGGAAAAAATGTTTTTCCGGCACTCTAATACGATTGATGGATTTTTAGCAATTTGGAATGTGCCGTAATCGAGTGCTTCGACAGGCTCAGCACGAACGAAGGTTGTCTTGTTACGATAGGAGTTGTTTTATTACGAAGGTGTTATCTTGTACGAGCGGAGGGTGTTCTATTGATTAATTTTCCGTTCGTGCTGAGCCTGTCGAAGCATTTGCTTCCAGATTTTTTATTGTGTGCAACGCCGTCAATATCAGGAAAACGGCAATCAGCAGGCCGTAAAAAAGAACAGAGGCCATTTCCGGAGGAGGGAAATGGCCTCTGCATGCCGCTTACGCGGCGAGGAAAAGAGGGAAGAAGAAACAAGGTGAAAAAGAAACCAAGGGGAGGAGGTTTCGGGCATTTCACGTTGCCTATGTTATAAAGACGTCCCTCGTGCGGTAAAAGTTCCCAGTTTTTTTAAAAAATTAAAAATCCTCGAAATCATCTCCCATGGGGATGATATCTTCAGGCTTGGATCCCTTTGTCGGCGCTTTTTTCGGCGCTGGCGGAAGAGCCTTTCTTTCCGGCGCAGCTATTTTTTTTGCGCCGGACTGCGACACAGAGGGCGGCCGCTTCAATTTGGTGCTTTCTTTCCGTGCCTTTGCATGTCCTTCAGCGCCGCCGACCATTTCCAGCAGATGCCCGACTGTGCCTTTCATCATTTCCGCCTGGGCGTTCAACTCTTCAGAGGCAGAGGCGGATTCTTCCGCTGCCGCCGCATTGCTCTGGGTTACGGTGTCGATCTCATGGATGGCCTTGGTCACCTGGGTGACAGCGCTGGCCTGCTGACTTGCGGCCCCGGCAATCTCCGAAATGATTGTCCCGATCCGGCTGGTGGATTCTGCGGCAACATTGAATGACTCGCTGGTTTCCTTGACCAGGGCGCTGCCGGTGTTGACTTTTTGCACCGTGCCCTCGATGAGGTTTGAGGTGTTTTTCGCCGCTTCGGCCGCCCGCATGGCCAGATTACGAACCTCATCGGCCACCACCGCGAATCCGGCCCCCGCCTCACCTGCCCTGGCTGCCTCAACAGCCGCGTTCAAGGCCAGCAGGTTGGTCTGGAAAGCGATTTCGTCGATGGTTTTGACGATCTTCTGGGTTTCGGCGCTGGCACTTGAGATTTCCTGCATGGAAGTGGTGAGTTTTTTCATGGATTCGTCGGCATTCATGATCACCGAATTGGCTTCCTTCATCAGACTGTCTGCTTGCTGGGCATGCTCGGCATCCTGCTTGACCATGGCGCCGACCTCTTCCAGGGAGGCGGAGGTCTCTTCCACCGCCGCTGCCTGCTGGGAAGCACCTTCCGCCAGGGACTGGCTGGAGGAAGATACTTCGCCCGCTGCCGCGGCAACCTGGTCAGCCCCTTCGTTCAAGGACTGGCTGATCTGTTTGAGGGTTGTGGAAACCCCACGGCCGAGGAAAAAGGCCAGGGCCGCGCCGCTGACTATGGCGACTGCGCCCAGAACCAGAGCCAGCCAGCCAAGGAATTTGGCTCGGTCCTTGGCACCGACCGTTCCTAGATTCGCTTCGTCCTTGACCTTGGTGTACAACTCTTCCAGCGCAGGTTCCGCTGCCCGGGCAGCATCGCGGATCTTCGGCTCAATGCTCATCCGCTCATATTCAGGAGCCGCGGCCATGAGTTTGAAGTTCTTCTGATACTCCTCCACCAGAGCGTTGATTTTTGCGATTTCCTCAACAATCTTTGGCCTGTTTGCTTTTTGGGCCAAGGCTTCGATGGTGTCCAGTTCGTCCGTAAGATTGAAATAACTGTCTTCCTGCTCCTTGGCCTTTGCTTCTGTGCCGGTGAGCAGGAAGTCTTTTTCAAAGCGGCGGCATTTGTTGAGGGCGTTTAGGGCGGCGTTCGCCCTGACGGCAATGGCCATCTCCGTTTCAATCAGACCGGTAAAGGAGGAGGTCGCGGAGGAGAGGGCGAACTGGTAAACGCCGACGAGCACTGCGAGCAGGAGCAGCACCACAGCGAATCCGCCGCCTATTTTTCTACCGATTGTTGTCTGTTTTCTGGCCATCTGTTTCCTCCGCGCAGCGGGTTTGTCATGAAAAAAAGAGCAAAAGTATTTGAATACATTACAGCATATAGAAATACAGGGCAGAGCGTCAAGCAATGTTTACAAGGGTTTGTTGCTTTTTTTGCCGGGATCAGTCGCGGTTGAGCACCCGGCCTAAAGTGGCATCAACGGCCAAAGCCTGCTGCATCCTGTCTTTGATGAACGCATCACTGAGATACCGCCGGTTCTCCTCAATTACCGCGCAGAGCGCTTCGATATCGCCGGACTCGGCCAGTTCCGTGATCCTGGCCAGGTTTTCGGCAAAGCTTTTGACAATGCGGCGCCCCTGGCCGCTGGTGGCCATGATCTCCCCGTAGGTGCGCGGATTCTGGCCATGTACCCTGGCCATGGAGAGGATGGAATAGAGCGAGGTCAGGGTGGAGTGACTGCCGATATCCTCCGGGGGAATCCCGTTGTCTTTAAGAGCCATGGCCAGGGCCACCGAAATGGAGGTGGGCAATTTCTGGCTGACCCCCATCATCAGGTCGTGGTGGCCTGGAGTATCAAGAGAGATCTTGGCGCCAAGCTTATAGAGGAATGCCTCGAACTCGCTGCTCAAAACCCCGCTCCGCGCTGTGCGGACCACTGAGGCGTTTTTGTCCTTCATGGATGCGGCAGCCGCCCCCCACAGGTTATGGACCAGCAGCACTTCCACGCCTTCTTTTGTGTGGGACAGGGCGGTGTGCAACACGTTTTCCGCCTCGCCCGCCAGCAGAATCAGGGCTTGATTTTCCGCCAGCAGCGGACCGTATTCGGCGATCGCCGCCGGGGTGGCGCTGATGGGTACGCAGATCACCACCACATCCACCTGGGGGATCATCTCTTCGGGCCGCAATGTAGTGCTGCGACCGGTGATCAGGGTCTCGTAGCCTTCGCTCTTCAATCGTTCGGCAAACCAGAGGCTCATATCGCCGCTACCAACAAAACCAAACGTTTTGATGCGCTTGACCCGCATGTCCACCCTGGGAAAACTGCCCAGCACCCTCACCGATCCGGGCTCCTGGATGATCTGGTTCTCGATGCGGTCCAGGGCCAACCGGACCCGTTCGTCGGAAAGATGCCCCTCAAACTCGATGAAGAATTGCAGCTTCTGGCTCTGGGGATCGGTTTCCGTCTGCATGTCGATCAGATTGATGCTGCGTTTGGTGAACTCATTTAAAAGGTCCACCAGAATGCCGACCCGGTCCTTGATCGGGTTGGTGATCAGGGTTGTGGCGTCGTATCCGGTGCGGGGGGCCGGGGCCGGACCCAGAACAGCGTAACGGGTTTTGTTGTGGGGAACGATTTCCCTGGCGCGGATGGTCAGGCCGTAGGCGCGAAGCGCTTCTTCCGATTCGATGACCCCATGGGTGGCAAGACCCTGTTCTTTGATTTCGCGAACCGCCGCGTCCAGATCATGCACCGAGGTCAGGGTTGCCTCGGGGTAGGTGGTAAGGATGTAATCTTCACATTGCCGCAGCACTCCGCTCTTACCGATGAGCATGGTGATCGGTTCCGTGGCGGAAAGCCCGCCCAGGGAAAGGTGGATGGGCAGGACGATATTGTCCTGCCAGAACCCCTTGTCCATGGTCTTGACCAACCGGCTGTATTCCTTTACCTGCCCCTCGCGGGTGTTGTAGATCGGTGCCAGGGCCAGGTCGGTCTGTTGCTCGGCAAAAGCCTTGAACACCGCGGCCAGGTTCGGGAAAAGCTTGATTGTCGCGTCCGGGCTGTACCGGCGGGCCGCCTGCCAGGCGTGGGAGCCTTCCGGGCCGATGGTAGCTATGGAGACCATATAAAGACCTGTTGATTGCGTGGTTGATCTTGGTTTATTTTTGGCAGGTTAGTGTCTGCCTGCAAAAAAAAGCGCAGAGTATCAAGGCGTTATCTCGTCATTCCGGCAAAAGCCGGAATCCAGGCCACAGGAATTCTGGACCCCGGCTTCCGCCGGGGTGACGGTGTCGTGATACATCGATTGCTTGTGCAATTAAATGCTGTGCCGGGCTTTTAGTGAGTCCGGCCATACCGGTTTTCTTCTTTTAGTGTTTTCGCAAGGGCTGGTCAATAGCTTTTCTCGGTGAGGCACGCAGGAGAACCGGTGGTGCGGTAAGGCGGGGAAGGGATACAGCGGTGGAAATGGCTGGTTGGAAAGCGAAAGTACTCAGGCCACTGCCTGCTCGTGAGGAAGAGCGCTGGCGATCCGGTTCAAGACTTCCGCCGGGATGAATGGTTTGTCGATATAGGAGGAGCAGCCGCGTTTGTGCAGCTGTTGCAGGAGTTCTTTGTCACCGTAACCGGTGATGACCATAATGGGGATCGGGATGTCTGCCCCCTGGAGTTTGTCGATCAAGCCAAGGCCGTCAAGCTCGGGCATCTTGAAATCAGTGATGATCAGGCTGATGGGTTGGCTGGCGGGTTGTTTCCTGATCTTTTCGTAAGCATCCAGGCCATTGGTCGCCAGGATCACGCTGAAGCCGGCCTGGCGCAACACCAGTTGCAAGGCAAGCCGGGTGTGTTTTTCATCTTCCGCTATCAGAATATGTTGGCTGGTCATGGGTGTATAAACAGTATCCAAGGCGTCACTGCACGCCATTTTTCTTTGTTGCCTGCGCGAATTTTTTTGCGATTGCGGGGTCGATGCGCCGCACGAAAATTTCGCCGGTGGAGGTATTGTAAAATATTTTGTATCCGGCTGTGCCTCCGGTCTTTTGCACACCGGGGGTCAGCCCGAAGCGGGCAAGGGCCTCAAGGGCGGCGGTGATATTTTGTCGGCCGATGGCAAGTCCATCGACTCCGGATGTGGCGGTCTGAAGGACGCTTGCCCCGCCGAACAGTTTCACCGTAAGCTCTGTCGGGGCAAGGCCGAAGCGGGTGGCCATGGTTTTGAACATATGGGGCACCGCCTTATCCAGATAAGGAAACTGCTCGGCTGCAGGCAGTTTAGTTTGTCGGGGCAGTATGCAATGGCACATGGCGCCGACCCGGAATTTCTTGCTGTGCAGACACAGGGAAACACATGAGCCGAGGATGGTGGAAATAATAGCCGGTTCTTTGGTGATCAGCAGTTCGCCGGGGGCGAGGTTGATAATCGGGAGATCGGGATAGGTGCGCAAAAGAGAAGCCTGCAACATCGACGGGTTCAGCCTTGTGGGGAAAGGGTGTGGGGTGGCGGCAACCGTCGGTATTTCGCAGTGCTCCATGGTGGCTCCCGGTTATTTTCCTGCCCTGCTAAAAGCCAACTTCCTGCCAAGCCTCCGAAGAGACTTGACAGGAAGTCATGGACCGGCGAGGGGGGGGGACCGATCCAAACGGCTATTTGTGACAGGCCGATGCGGCCTGTAATCGTTTTTAGAAACCGTTGCACATGGCACAGAAGTGCTCACGATTCAGTGCGTCTTTCCGGTGATCAACTCATAGGCGTCCGCTTCCGAATCAAGCAGGGCGCCAAAAATAAGGGTCTGGGACTGAAGCGTGCTTTCCGCCGACAGGATGCAAATCTGTTCGGTAAAGCCGTTGAGTCCGCGAATGGGGTTTACCCGCAAATCTATGACCGGAACTGTTCTGCCACGGAAATTGATGCTTCCCATGACCGTATCGGTATCAATGGGGAAGGCGGTTGTTGACATCATGCCGAGAATTTCGGTGATGCGCAGCGAACCGTCGGCGCAAGCTTGTCGCTCAGGTGTGAGTGCCGCTAAGGTTGGTTTCAGTGCTGATATTCCCATGGTCTCCCCTCCGTGACAGGTGGAATTCGATCCGTGGTTTTTTTGTCTTTGTCCTCTGTATATGGAAGAAGTGTGCCATCCTGAAATAAATGTATCTAACAAGCTGATATAGCATTAAATATTTCCCTCTGCCCTGAAAAAAGAAGAGAAGAGGAAATCAATATATCTTTATGAGTGGGATGGGAAATGGCGAGAACAGCCTATGGTGCCGGGGAATGAATGAATGTTGACGTGTATCAATAAACGTTGATGTGGCGAAAGGGCTATTAGGACTCGGAGTTGATCATGGGAAAAACCGCTCGGGCAATGGTTCCCTGGCCGGATTGCGAATTGAATTCCAGCCGGCCTCCATGCTCTTCCATGATCCCCGCGGAAATGGAGAGGCCGAGACCGGATCCGCCGCCGTCGCGTTTGGTGGTGAAAAACGGGTCGAGGATACGCTTGAGATTTTTTTGGGATATCCCGCAGCCCTGATCTGCGATTTCCACAAAAACCGTGTTGTTTATCGGATCCTGGCCGGTGGAGACCGTCAGGTATTTGTCCGGAGAGGGAAGGGCCTGGTAGGCATTTTGCAGCAGGTTGATGATGACCTGTTCGGTACGCTGAAAATTGCCCCGAACCGGAGGCAATCCTTCGCCGTAGTTGATGGTGAGGTGCCCGGTTGCTTTTTTAAGCGGGTTGGCAAGCAGGACCAGGGCGGCCCGCAGGGCGGTGTTGAGGTCGACGTCCTGGTTCATGTCCGAGATGCCCTGTCGGGCGTAATCACGCAGGTTGAAAACGATCTTGCGGATGCGTTCCGATCCGTCGAGGATGCCTGAAAAAAGCTCGGGGATGTGTTCGCGCATCTCGGAAAAAGGGATGCCTGCCACGGGGAAATCGCCGTACTCCTGATAATGCTCTTCCAGTATGGGCAGGAAATCGTCCCAGGCTCGGTGTAGTATGGGGGCGTTCATGGTGATGAAGTTGTTCGGATTATTGATCTCGTGGGCCATGCCTGCGACTAGAATACCCAAAGAAACCATCTTGTCGGCTTCAATGAGCTGCTGCCGTCGTTGTTCCGCCTCCTTTTCCGCCTTTTTCCTTGCCTTGATATCCTCTTGGAGCTGTTTGTTGATGCGGGCAAGTTCCGCAGTCCGCTTGGCGACCAGCTGCTCCAAGTGATCACGATGCTGGTGCAGCTCCTGCTGGCTTTTCTTGAGGGTTTGCAGCAGGGCCAGCCGCTCCATGCCCTTGGCCAGGGAAACTTCCAGTTCCATCATGGAGATCGGTTTCTGGATATAGTTGATTGCCCCAAGTTTCATGGCTTCCACGGCAATGGCGAGATCTGCCTGTCCGGAAACCACGATGCATTCAAGATCGGGTTGCATGGCTACAGCATGCTGCATGAGGGTTAGGCCGTCCATGCCCGGCATCATGATGTCGGTAACCAGAAGATGGAAGGGGGTCTTTTCAAGCAGGGCAAGGGCGTCAGGCCCGTTGGTCGCGCTGGTTGCCGAATAGCCGATCCGCTCCGTTTGCATGGTGAGCAGCTTGAGAACAAGGGGCTCATCGTCAACAACAAGTATCTTTCCTTTGGTTGCCATGGCCTGGGAATCTGCCTTCTTGTCTGTGGTTATGCCTGGCGTTTGAGCCGTTGATTCAATGCCTGCGGGGTGATGCCCAGGATGAGCGCCGCAGCCCGCTGGTTGTTGTTGCTTCGTTTGAGGGCTTCGGCGATGAGTTCCTGATTCGCGTCTTTCAGGGTGGGCAGCTTGTCAAGTCCGGCAGCCCATGGTTTGCGGGGAAAATTATGGGCAGGGGAGGCGGAAGAGTTATCTTGCGGGACGGGTGCGCCGATTTCTTTGTGGAAAAAAGTCATGGAGAGTGTGGCGCCTCGGAGATGGCTCATGGCATCGAAGGCCAGAGCCCGGAGTTCACGGACATTGCCGGGAAAATCATAGGCGGCGAGCAGAGGGAAAAGCGCATCCGGACAGTGGGGTTTTTGTTTTTTGAACTCCGCTGCAGCTTGAGTAAGAAAGAAGTCCAGTAAGGCCGGCAGGTCATCTTTGCGTTCCCGCAAAGGCGGAACCTGAATGCGGTGGGTCCGCAGCCGGTAAAAAAGATCGGCTCGGAACAACCCTTTTTTGTGTTGTTGTTCAAGATCGTGATGGGTGGCGACAATGACCCTTGCGTCCGAATGATGAACCTGATCGGAACCTAAGGGGTAGTATTCGCGTTCTTCAAGAAAACGCAGGAGTTTGACCTGTGAGGCCTCGCTGAGATCTCCGATTTCGTCAAGGAACAGGGAGCCTCCGGCTGCTTTTTCCACCAGACCGGAGCGGCTGCGATCCGCACCGGTAAAAGCTCCCTTGGCATGGCCAAACAGGGTGTCTGCAAAAATCTGGTCGTCAAGGCCGGCCACATTGACCGTTACATATTCCCCTTGTCTGCCGCTTAAGTCATGGATGGCTCTGGCAATGCTCTCTTTGCCTGCCCCGGTTTCTCCGGTGATGAGTACGGGTTGCCGTCCTTCGGCAATGGCCTCGCAATAACGGAACAGGGTTTTCATCGTCTCGTTGCCCGTGATTATTTGGGAA
>JAHJTI010000199.1 GCA_018829945.1 Pseudomonadota bacterium
ATTGCTTTCTTGGCCCGATCGTTCTAATATCTGTCGCACACGGGCGCCCGTAGCTCAGCCGGATAGAGCACCGGCCTTCTAAGCCGTAGGTCACAGGTTCGAATCCTGTCGGGCGCACCACGTATCACAACCAACCTGTGTGACGATCCTGCTAGTGTTCCATCATGTGCCAGAGCGTCTGACCCAAAGCGAAGAGAGGCGCGACAAACAGGGTGACCAGAAGCAGGGCCTGCTTTTGTAGCCAGGTATTTGTAAGCAGTTCGATCACCCCGCCGGAATCATCCGCCAACCAAAAGGCCAGGAGGGGAAACAGCACCCCGCTCACACCTAGAAGAACAACCTCGGTTATCAGCAGTTTCCGGACAAATAACTTTCCTCCGTCACACAGAATCCTCACCCAATCCATCCTCATAGAAAGAAGCTGCAGGCTATCGCAATTCTCCCGAACCTGAGCCAGTCTTTCCTGGACAGCATGGTAGAGCTGTCCATGCAAATTCTGCTGGGCAATACCTTCTATTTCAGTCAGCGTTTCCCGGGCCGCATCAAGAATCTCCTGGAAATTCTTAAAAAAGGACTGGTACGGATACCCCAGCCAGTATCTTCGGAAAGATTCCCAGGTGGACAACATCCTGGCAATATCCCCTTTCATGGCATCAAGAGCATTTTCCTGCAGGCGATAGCACGCACGCAACAAAGCCTGCGCCTTGTGCGCCACATCGATAAGATCGTAATAACTGCCTTGGGCAAACTGCTTTTCCAGACCGGCAAGGTCGGCTAACAGGGAAGTGGGGCTCTCTTCGGCAGGAAACCACGTTTGCAGATCCTGGCACACAGCCTGAGCCTTGAGCAGGCTTTCTTCCGCCTCCTGGCGCTGGACTTGGAGCCGCACAACCAGAAGATCCTCAACCGGCCCGGCAACTGCACACAACTGCGGGTCCATGAGCGCGGTTAAAAACAGCTCCTTGCGATCACCTACCAAAGCCCGAAGCTGCCGAATACCTTTTTCTCCCAGATCCCCCAAGACCATGAGCTGGAACTGCCGGTAAAGTGCCTCGGCAAGATCGCGCCGCACACTGAAAACATTGTCCAAGACGTGTCCGGCCTTCCAGTGGTCATCATGCAGGGCGTAGTATCTGGACAGCAACAGAAAAACGTAAATCTTTTCCTTATCGGATTTTGCTATGATGGCAGCATGTTCAAGAAAATGTTCAAGGTCGCTGTCCCGGTCAAGTTCCAAAGCGACAAAGGCTCGGCCGATGGTGGCATAAAACTGCTTGCCCTTGAGCCGCCTGCTTTCCTCGACAAAAAGATCCTCGGCCTGGGCGTGCTGCCCCACCCTGAGACAATCAAGGCCAAGATGCAGGCTGTGGCTGTCCACAGAGACCATCTCCGGCTTGACCAACTCCTCCCATTTGGAGTTACTGTTAAAGGCGATATTCCACAAGAATCTTGGCTGATAGATGAGACTCAGGTCAAAATAGGCAATATACACTTGGAGAAGCGGATTTTGTCTGATCTGGGAAACGGTGAGCCCGGCAGCCATCATGTTGGCCAGCTTTTCCTGAATGGACATGGCCTTGGCAAACTGTTCACTCAATGTTTCAAGAGGCAGATATCCGGCCAGAGAAATCCCCTGAGTGGCCATGGTCAGCATTTTTCCGGGGCAATCGACCGGGCGGTGGGTAGTCATGCCGCAATAAAAACACGGCGCAAGTGTTCCTGCGAGGGGAAGAGCACGGTGGGGGAAAATCGCCACCCGGGGAGTTTCCGGGATGGATACAGAGAGGAGATACAACCCGTTGTCAGCCTCGGTAAAGGTGTGAGACAACGAATTTTCAGCAGACGAAACTTCCGACCATTGCTGCTTCAACGGTCTGGTCACATAAGGCTGCTCGTACAGAAGCGCATCCCAAAAGCTTGCCCCCGCATCATATAGAGGGCCGGGAGGGGCATCGGCTTTTTCCCGATGCAAAACAATGTGTACAGGCAGAGGGCCGGTGTTTTCCTTCCACTCATAAATCTTTTTCAGCCGGGCCAGGCTTTCCAGCAAGGAGAGACTGGCTATATCCGGCTGCGAAAAATGAAACAGCAACAAAGCCTCCGTGCTGGCAGGATCTTCCTTGCCCTTTACACCTAAGGCCTGGCGCAATTCCAAAAGAAAATCCGCCCAACTTTCTCCCAGGATATTCTGCCCCTGGTAATTCAAGAGGTGAAGGGCGAGGACGATGGTGAATTCTGCTGCCATGAATGAAATAGCCTGTCCTTGTCAGAAATGTCCGTCCCCGGATTAGAGGCACTTATCCAGAATAGCGCGCGCTTCCTTGTGGCCGGGATCGATACGGAGTACCTTTGAAACCCACTGGTCTGCCCGCACCACCAATTTCAAGGCATAATAGGCTTTCCCCAGAGCCAGGAAAAGCTCAATGTCGTCGGATGTTTTTTCTGCGGCCTTTTCAAGCATCTTGACTGCTTCATTGGAATCGCCCGTATTATACAAAGCCATCCCGATTTTTTTATTCAAATAGATTCGCTCCGGATCAGCCTTCAGCACCTCGCGGTAGGATTTAACCGCCAGTTCCGCCAAACCGCATCCACTGCAGGTATCGGCAATATCTTCCTTAAAGTCAATATCGTTGCTCTTTGTTTTCAAGACCAGGCGCAGGACTTTTTCCGCCTCGGGAAGCATTTTCTTCTTGATGAGCAACTTGGCAAAATTCATTGCCCGGTCTGCGTGTCTCGGGCTGATCTCCATGGCCCGATTGAAATTTTCCAAAGCCATTTCCATCTTCCCCTGACGAAAATATATCTGACCAAGGGCATGATAAGAACTGACATCAAGCCGGTTGATCTCCACGGCCTTTTCAAAACAAAGCTGAGCTTTTTTAAGGTCACCTTTTTTTCCAAAAAGACGCCCCATCTCACGGTAGGGCTTTGAAGAACGGTCATTCAGCTTGCCGGCCTCTTGCGCTAAAGCAATAGCGCCGTCGATATCACCCTTTTCATCAAGAGAGCGGGCCTTCAGCAACAGCTGGTTGAAGGGAGAAGGGTTATTGATCTGGTCCAGAAGCTCAACAACCTTCTGCTCCAGGGTGGCGGTGACAAAAGGCTTGGTCATGTAGGCGTCAACATCTTGCTCCGCCGCCTCGGCGACAATATCCATGTTGGCTTCCGCCGTAACCATGAGAAAGGGGATATCGCGCAGCTTCTTGGTGGATCGGATCAATCCCAGCAACTCGGTGCCCGACATATACGGCATGTTGTAATCACAGATGATGAAATCGATGGGAATCTTTTCATCCTGAAGAAGTTTCCAGGCATCCCTGCCATTGGCCGCTTCGTAAAACTCCTTGCCGAAATGGACCAGCTTCAGCATGGCCTTGATGGATCGGCGCATGTTGTCGATATCATCCACGACAAGAAAAACCATGTCTTTTGGTGCTTTCACTTTCATCCTGCTTTTTCCCTTTTGCTGCCGAGTGTCAGCTCTGTATTACAGGGGCAATCTGAAATAAAACCGGGAACCCTTGCCCGGTTCGCTTTCCACGCCGATTGTGCCTCGATGAATCTCGACAGCCAGACGGCAAAAATAGAGACCCAGGCCGGTGCCGACCAAAGCATCTTGCTTGTTGGAGATTCTGGCATACTTCTCGAAAATGGTGCGGTGCTTCGATGCCGGAATTCCCGGGCCTTGATCCTGCACATAAAACTCCAGCTGTTTTTTTCCGGACACCCGCTTGCAGCCAAAACGAATCGTGGTGTTGCCCGCGCAATACCCCAGCGCATTGGTGAGCAGGTTCTGCAACACCCGCAGCACGAGAATCCGATCCAGGGAAATCTGCGGCAGATTCTGTTCTACCTCCAGAATCAACGCCACCCCCTTGATCTTGGCCATCCCTTTGATACTGCTCAAACTTTCGGCCAGCATGGGACCAGGCGCGACAATTTCCTTGATAGGCGCGAGCTTGCCGTCTTCAATCTTACCGATGGTCACCAAATTTGAAACCATGCGCACTGCCCGGTCGCACCCCATCTGGGCCGACTCAAGAAATTCGCGATTTTCTTCGGAAACGCTATACGACAGGATATCAAGATTGGCGACTACCTCGGACAACGGTCCCTTGAGGTCATGAATGAGCATACGGGAGAGTTCGGCGCGCAAGGTCTCCTGATGCCTCAGCTCTTGATTGCGCTGCCTGAGGGTGCGCTGCTGACGCCGGAGGTCTTGCTGCAGATTTTCTTGGACAAGCAGGGAGAGAATAACGCTGCTGAAATCAAAAAGGCGGGTGATGTCCTGCTTAAGCAGATCCCGATCTCCGATCTTGTCGGTCACATTGATGACGCCAAGCACTTTGCCTTTGTGAAGAATCGGCATGGAGAGCAGCGAGTTGCGCTTGTAGCTGCTGCGGCACATTCGGTCAAACCGTTTGTCCCTGGAAATGTCCTTGATGAAAAGCGGCTCCTGATTCCTGGCAACCCAGGCGGCCACGGAACGCTCTCCATCAATGGTCTGCTCATGGCCAAGAATCTCGGGCCGGCTTGCCGCCCGGACCACCAGATACTTCTTCCGCTCAAGCACCATGAGGGAGCCTTGCTCGACCCGGAGGTACTCCAGGATAACTTCGAGAATCCGACCCAGACGGGCATGATAATCAAGGCGGGGGGTGTTGATCACCCCGGCAATCTGGGAAAAACTGTCCAGGAGCCGGTTGGCCAGATCCTGATCGCGCAACTCTTTCTGTGCACCCTTCACGGCAGCTCCTTTTCCCGTAGAGATTTGTCGGCAACAATCGTAACTGTCCAGCAGCATCGCATCTGCTTTGTCGTCGGCCTGCTCGTGTGCACAAACACACTTCGTAGACCTCGTCCGCGCATCTGCACCACTGCGGAACAGTTACCAATCCGATTCCCATGAAAAATCATTTTACTTTTTGCATGGTATCACAAAAAAAACGGCTGGGTAAAGCGGCAACTGGAGCTATTCCCATAACTATAGCATGAGCCGGAATTAAACGAAACCCACGGGAGTAACTGTTCAGCAGTGGTGCAGATGCTGGACAGTTACTCCCATTCGATGGTTCCCGGCGGCTTGCCGGTCACATCATAGACCACCCGGGAGATGCCGCGCACCTCGTTGGCGATCCGCCGGGAGACATGGTCGAGAAAATCGTAGGGAAGATGCGCCCAGCGGGCGGTCATGAAATCCACGGTTTCCACGGCCCGCAAGGCCACCACATGGGCGTACTGTCGATTGTCGCCGATCACGCCCACGGATTTCACCGGAAGAAACACGGTGAAGGCCTGAGAAACCTTGTCGTACAGCTCGTTTTTGCGCAGCTCTTCGATGAAAATTGCATCGGCCAGCCGCAAAGTATCAGCGTAGTCCTTGCGCACCTCACCCAATATCCGCACCCCGAGCCCGGGACCGGGGAAGGGATGCCGGTAGACCATTTCATAGGGCAGTCCCAGCTCCACGCCGATGGTGCGAACTTCATCCTTGAACAGCTCACGCAAGGGCTCGACCAGGCCAAGCTTCATATGCTCGGGCAAACCTCCCACATTGTGATGGCTCTTGATCACCTTGGCTTTGCCGGTTTTGGCGCCGGCAGACTCGATGACATCCGGATAGATGGTGCCCTGAGCCAGCCACCTGACGTTGCTGAGCTTGGACGCCTCCTCCTCGAAAACCTCAATGAAGGTATTACCGATGATCTTGCGCTTCAGTTCAGGATCTTCAACTCCCTTGAGCTTATTCAAAAAAAGATCTTCAGCATTCACCCGGATCACCTTGACCCCCATGTGCTTGCCAAAGGTGGCCATTACCTGTTCGCCTTCGTCCAGACGCAGGAGACCGTTATCCACAAAAACGCAGGTGAGCTGGTCGCCGATGGCCTTGTGCAGCAGGGCAGCAACCACCGAAGAGTCAACTCCGCCGGAAAGCCCCAGCAGCACCTCGTCGCTGCCAACCTTGGCGCGGACCTGGGCGAGGGAGTCGCTGATAATGTTGTCCGGAGTCCAGAGACGGCCGCAGCCGCAGATTTCATGGACAAAGCGCTCAATGATCCGTTTTCCCTGGCGGGTGTGGGTCACCTCCGGATGAAACTGAAGACCGTAGAAGCGGCGGGACTCGTCAGCCATTCCGGCCAGGGGGGCGCTGTCGGTCTCGCAGATGGCAACGAAGCCCTGGGGCAGCTTGTTGACCCGATCGCCATGGCTCATCCAGACGTCGAGCAGCCCGTATCCCTCGGGACTTGCGTGGTCCTCGATATCGGCAAGCAACTTGGAGTGATTTCGAGCCCGCACCTGGGCATAGCCGTACTCGCGGTGCGCGGAAGGTTCCACCTCGCCGCCAAGCTGGGCAGCCATGGTCTGGAGGCCATAACAGATGCCGAGTACCGGCACGCCCAGGCTGAAAACCACATCCGCGGCGCGGGGGGTTTGCACCTCATGGACGGATTGAGGGCCGCCCGAAAGGATTATCCCCTTGGGAGCAAAATCCCGGACCTCCTCGGATGTCATGTCCCAGGGATGGAGTTCGCAATACGCCCCTGCTTCACGTACCCGTCTGGCAATGAGCTGGGTGTATTGGGAGCCGAAATCAAGAATCAGTATCTTTTCGCCGTGGATATCCATTTTTCACCTTTGGTGAAGAAAATTAAAAGTGAAAAGGGGAGAGTGAAAAGTGAAGGGCAATTCATCGGCTATCCGCCTTGTTTTGCTTTCGTAACTTTTCATTTTTCATTTTTAACTTTTCACTGCCTTTCGTCTGTTATTTAGCCCAGCCGATAATTCGGGGCCTCTTTGGTAATGATCACGTCGTGGACATGGCTTTCCTTGAGTCCGGCGGCGGTGATTTTAACAAACTTCGCCTTGCTGCGCAGATCTTCGATGGTGGCCGCACCCAGATAGCCCATGCCGGAACGCAGGCCGCCCATGAGCTGATAAATCATGTCGGAAAGGGGGCCCCGATAGGGCACCTTGCCTTCGATCCCTTCGGGAACAAATTTGGCCTGGCTCTCTATGCCTTCCTGGAAATAGCGGTCGCTGGAGCCCTGCTTCATGGCGCCGAGCGAGCCCATGCCCCGATAGCCCTTGTAGGTTCGCCCCTGATACAGGAAGGTTTCTCCGGGGGATTCATCGGTTCCGGCAAAAAGGCTGCCGATCATCACCACCCTGGCCCCGATGCCGATCGCCTTGGCTATCTCGCCCGAGTATTTGATCCCGCCATCGGCAATCACCGGGACGCCGAATTTCTCCGCGGCCTTCGCACAGTTATGGATAGCGGTCATCTGGGGGACGCCGACTCCTGCCACAATACGGGTGGTGCAGATGGAACCGGGGCCGACCCCGACCTTGACGCAATCGGCTCCCGCCCGGATCAGGGCCTCGGCCCCTTCCGCCGTGGCCACGTTCCCGGCGATGACCTGAAGCTCGGGAAAAGCGTCCTTGATGCGCTCCAAGGCGCTCAGAATATTTCGTGAATGACCGTGGGCGGAATCAAGCACCACCACATCCACTCCTACGCTGATCAGTTTTTCCACATGCTCCAGGCTGGAGTTCACGCCTATGGCCGCGCCGACCCGCAACCGGCCCAAGTCATCCTTGGCGGCATTGGGATACTTACGCACCTTTTCAATATCCTTGATGGTGATCAACCCCTGCAGGTCCCCATCGTCATCCACAACCAGCAGCTTTTCGATCCGGTGCTCATGAAGGAGGGCCTTGGATTGCTCCAGGGTAATGCCGGCCTTAGCGGTCACCAGATTTTTGCTGGTCATGACCTCCCGAACCAGCAAATCCTCGTCGGAAACAAAGCGGAGATCGCGGTTGGTGACAATGCCTACCAGCTTGGTGCCCCGCAAAACCGGCACCCCGGATATCCGGTAATTGCGCATGATCTCGTTCACCTCGCGCACAGTCTGTTCGTCGTTCACCGTAATCGGATCGATGACCATGCCCGATTCTGACTTCTTTACCTTCCGCACCTCACGGATCTGCTCTTCCACACTCATGTTCTTGTGGATAATCCCGATTCCGCCCTCCCGGGCCATGGTGATGGCGGCCCGATGCTCGGTGACCGTATCCATAGCCGCGCTGACCAGGGGGATATTCAGGGAGATGGACTTGGTCAGCATCGTGGCCAGGCTCACCTCGTTGGGCAGCACTTCGGAAGCGGCGGGAACCAGAAGCAGGTCGTCAAAGGTATAGGCGTGTTCGATAGTATCGAGTGACATCAGCGGACTCCCTCAAAATAATTATGGCAGGTGTTGCGCCTCGCTTGCCAAGGCAACCTGAGATACTTAAAGCCGCCGGGAAACAGGCGGCAAAAAAATCATAGAGTATTCACTATAAAAAACTTTCAATCCGAAGGTCAATGGCGAGTTTGCAGCGGAGCACTTCAGTCGCCGACCCTTTCCTTCGAATTACAACGACAAGGGATCGTTCTGGCTATTCTGTCCATGCCGCCCCTGCGCACCGCTTAGGAGAATGCCTTCCAGCAATCCGGCATCGCTCACCAGCAGGGAAGGGCATGCCAGCGCCAGTTGCAACTCCTGCAAAACCACCGCCCCTGCGACAATAATCTCACCGCGTCCTTCCGCCAATCCGGGCACCCCATTGCGTTCTCCCGGCGACAAAGCAGTCAATCGGGCAACCAGATTGTCCAGCTTCGCTTGGCTCAGAGTATAATTCTGAACCCGCTGGGCATCATAGCGCTCCAAGCCCAGGGCAAAAGCGGCGAGGCTTGTCACTGTACCACCGGAAGCAATCATCAGCGAATTGTGCCTGGCAGGACCCTTCCCTTCAAGACTCCGGAGAGGGGGATCCAGCATCGCCCTGATTTTTTTGCGCATACCCTGACAATCCGCGCCGAATTCCTCGGTCAAACCGACCGCGCCCAGAGGCAGGCTTATCACCTGGGGCTCGCTCAAGGGGACGGTCTGTCGGATAATTTCAGTGCTGCCTCCGCCCACATCCACCAACACCAACGGGTGACGCAGTTGTGTTTCGGGCAGGGCTGAAAGGGCTCCCAAAAGAGCCAGGCGGGCTTCTTCTTTGTCGCACAACACCTCGACCCGGAGCCCGGTCAGAGACAAGACTCTCTGGAGAAATTCCCGGCTGTTCGCGGCTTTTCGCACGGCATGGGTAGCGCAAATCCGCACGCTGTGTAAAGGAAACGATGCCATCGTCGCGGCAAAACGGGCCAAAGCGACTTCGGCCCGAATCATGGCCGCTGAGGAAAGTCGACCGCTGCGCCAAAGCCCCTCGCCCAGCCGAACAGTAACAAGCTCGTGGGCCAAAGGGTGCAGACGCCCATCCTGTACTTCGGCCACCAGCAGACGAAAGCTGTTGGTCCCGATATCAATGCCGCAAGCTATGCTCATTGCCGCTTCACTGTCACCACTTCACAGTCACTGCTTCACTGTTGCCTTTTATCAGGCCGTATCGTACAATAAGAGAGAAGAATCCCAATCACCATGGGGAGTTAGCCGTCGGCCGACAGCCCCGTAAAAAGGATCACCGCATGATATTTGATATCAATCCGGATAACCCCCAACCCCGCTTGATCCTGCAGGCGGCGGAGGCGCTGCGTAAAGGAGCGGTGATCTGCTACCCCACCGACACCGTATACGGAATCGGCTGCGACATGTTCAATCAGAAAGCAGTCAAGCGGATCTACCAAATAAAAAAGAGGCCGATGCACCAGCCTTTCAGCTTCATGTGCTCAAGCCTCAAAAATGTCAGCACCTATTGCCATGTCTCCAACATGAGCTACAGGATCATGAAAAAAGATCTGCCCGGACCATACACCTTTATCCTGCAGGCGGCAAAACTGGTGCCCAAAATCATGCTCAGCCGGCAAAAAACCGTGGGGATCAGGGTTCCGGACAACGCCATCTGTCTGGCGCTCATAGAAGCCCTGGGCAACCCGATGCTCAACACCAGCGCCATCGAAAACCCCGACGACCCACCCATGAGCGAAGCTTACGAAATAGAGGAAAGGTTCGGTCGACAGGTGGACATTATTATCGACGGAGGCACGGTCTATCCTGAGCCATCATCGGTGGTGTCGCTCATCGGCGATACGCCGGAGGTGCTACGCCATGGCAAGGGTGAAACCAGCCACTTCTGAACCCGGAACTGAGCGGTGACAGGGTGGTGCAGGTGCAGTGTCCGGTGATCGCTTGTCCGAGTTACTTCCCGTTCTGGATCAGAGCGTCTTTCAGCGACTTACTCATGGTGAAATGCAGGTTCTTGCGGGAAGTAATCTTCATGACCTTGCCGGTCCTGGGGTTCTTGGTCGTCCTCGCCTTGCGCTGACGCACGGAAAAACTGCCAAACCCACGGATCTCGACCCGCCGATCCTCTGCCAGGGCCTCCACTATCGTGTCCAACATGATATCAACAGCCTGGCTCACATCTTTTTTAAGATACGCGCCCATCTCTTCGGCCACAGCATTTACCAAATCCCGTTTCAACATCGTTTAATACACTCCTATCGCAAGGTCCCTGTCCATTCATAGGCCAGAATCGGACCAGATAAACCTGTCTGCTGTAACAGCGATTCACTTTTTTTACCGGTCATCAGCCGCAGGAATGAAAAATCATCCCCCGCAGGATAGACAAGATCCGGCATCTTCTCGGTCTTCATTCCGGCCAAATCTGCGGCCAGCATGACCGCATCACTGAAATTTCCCATCTGGTCAACCAGGCCGTATTCCTGGGCCTGTTGTCCGGAAAAAATCCGGCCATCGGCAATCTTCTTCACATCTGCCGTTGGTAAAGATCGGCTTTCGGAAACCGCTTGGACAAACTGGTCCTGAACGTTATCAATCATCCCCTGAAGCATCAGGCGCTCTTCGCCGGTCATGGGCCTGGAAGGGGAACCGATATCTTTCAGCCTCCCGCTTTTGACCACTTCGTTTTTGTAGCCGATTTTTTCAAACAACCCTTCAAGATTGGCAAACTTGAGAATAACTCCCATGCTGCCGGTCAGGGTGCCCGGGTTGGCAACAATCTTGGTGGCGCCCAGGGAAACATACAAACCGCCCGAAGCTGCCACGGACCCCATGGAGGCCACCACCGGCTTAACCGCGGTGGTCCGCCGGACCTCGTCATAAATCTCCTGGGACGCGCCTACCGCACCGCCCGGGCTGTCAATCCTCAGAACAATCGCCTTTATCTTGGGCTCTTCCCGGAAAGCTACGAGATTTTCCAGAGTCTCCTCGGATTCGAGGATAACGCCCTTAACATCAATGACCCCGATCCCTTCCTTGAGGAAGAGTTCAGATTTGGATGGCCTGGTAAGGCTGGTAACAAAAAAAGTTATTCCGCCCCAAAAAAACAGCATAATGGACCCCAGGACCAATAGTCCCGTAAGAACCGGATGCTTGTGGCGGAATAACTCTTGTGACATGACAAACCTGGAATAAAAATTTAGGAGCCGCCGCAGTTTACCGGCGACGGCTCCTCACACATTCGGCCTGATTACTCTTGGGCCTTATTGTCCATCTCTTCCTTCAACAGATCACCAATAGTGGACGGGCCACTCTTGGTCTGCTTCTGCTTGTATTCCTCAAAGGAACCTTCGGAGGACTCGTCGGTCAGCGCCTTGATAGACAAACCGATCTTCCGATCCTTGGCAGAAACATTGATCACCTTTGTCTCCACAGAATCACCGGCATTGTACAACCCCACCGGGGTGGCAACCTTGTCCTTGCTGATCTCGGACACATGAATCAGCCCTTCGATACCCTCTTCAACTTCCACGAAGATGCCGAACTCGGTCACATTGGTGATCTTGCCCTGCACGGTGGTACCCACCGGGTATTTCTCGATGGCGGCCTGCCAGGGATCCGGCTCCAGCTGCTTGACGCCGAGAGAGAACCGCTCGTTCTCGCGGTCGATCTTAAGCACCACGGCCTGGATGGTTTCACCCTTGGCGTATTTCTCGGAAGGATGCTTGATCCGCTCGGTCCAGGACAGATCGGAGACATGGATCAACCCATCGATTCCTTCCTCGATGCCGATGAAGACGCCGAAATCGGTGATGTTCTTGATCTTGCCTTCGATGATGGAGCCAACGGGATAATTCTCGCTGACCAGATCCCAAGGGTTGGGCTGTAGCTGCTTCATGCCCAGAGAGATGCGCTTGGCATCCACATCGATGTTGAGGATGACCACCTCGGCCGCCTCACCAACGCCGACGATCTTGGACGGATGCCGGGTTTTCTTGGACCAGGACATCTCGGAAACATGGATCAGACCTTCAACGCCCTCTTCCAACTCGGCGAATACGCCGTAATCGGTGATGGATACCACTTTACCCATGGCCTTGGTGCCGATGGGGTAGCGCTCCTGCACGGTGGCCCAGGGATCTTCCTTGAGCTGCTTGACGCCAAGGGAAACCTTGTCGTTCTCGCGGTCGTACTTGAGGATTTTGACCTGAATCTCTTCGCCCACCTTGAACAGCTTGGAGGGATGGGATACACGGCCCCAGGAGAGATCGGTGATGTGACAGAGACCGTCCATACCGCCCAGGTCGATGAATACACCGTAATCGGTGATATTGGTAATGGTGCCGGTAACCACCTGGCCTTCCACCAGACTGGACTGCATATCTTCACGCAGCTTCTTGCGCTCGTCCTCAAGGATGGCG
>JAHJTI010000294.1 GCA_018829945.1 Pseudomonadota bacterium
AAGCTTTGTTCCCGCGCAGCCAGCCGATGTATGCGCGCACCCTTAGAGTTGAAGAAAAATTGCAAGCTTGAAGCAGCGTCAGCTCACAACAGGCTGTTCTTGAGTGTGCTGATATCGCGTTGTTCCGTGATGTAGCGGGTGATGGTGTTGAAGTTTTTGGTGTCGCCCACCATGACGCAGCCGATGATACGGTTGTTTTCGATGACCAGTTTTTTATAGGTTGTGCCGGAACTGACCACCTGGGATTCATGGCGTCCTTCCGCATCGATGTTGCCGGCGGCGGCGACGTCGATGCCTGCCACTTTGAGGATGTTGCTCATGGTGGTGCCATGATACGCGGCCTCGCCGCCTGCCATGTTGGTGCCTGCTACTTTGCCCTGTTGCATGGCTGCGGGCCAGATGCCGGAGACCACACCCTGATGCTCGGCCACGTCCCCTGCCGCATAAATATCGTTGGCACTGGTTTCCAGCCGGTCGTTCACCTTGACTCCCCTATCGCAGGCAAGCCCTCCGATTTTGGGAAGATCCAGATTGGGCCTTACCCCGGCGGAGACAATGATCATCTGACCTTTCAGGGTATCGCCGCCTTCAAGGACAATGCCGTCGGCTTGGCCATTGCTTCCGGTGATGGTCTTGGTGATGGCTGCGAGGTGAAAGCTGAAACCCATCTTCTCCATGAGTTTCTGAAGCCGTTTCGCTCCCTTGTTGTCCAGTTGCCGGGGCAGGAGGCGCGGTAAAAATTCCACCACCGTGATTTTTTTCCCCAGTTTGCGCAGGGCATTGCCCGCTTCCAAGCCAAGCAGTCCGCCGCCGATGAGGATTACTCCCTCGCTTTTTCCGGCCTGGGCCTGAATGGCTCTGGCATCCTTGATGTGGCGGAGGCTGAAGACGCCCTGTTGGGTGATGCCTTCAATGGGGGGCAGGAACGAATGGCTGCCCGTGGCGAGAAGCAATCGGTCAAAGGGGAGTTGCTCCCCGTCTGCAGTGGTCAGCTGCCTGGCCACGCCATCGAGTTTGGCGATCCTGGTATTGAGGCGCAGGTCGATACGCTGCTCTTCGTACCAGTTTTTTTTCTTGGCGATGAGCTTGTTTTCGGTAATATCCCCGGCAATGAACTCGTTGAGCCTGATCCGATAATAAAAGGAGATATCCTCTTCGCTGAGGATGGTGATGTTCCCTTTTGGGTCCTGCAGGCGGATGGCTTCCGCTGCGGTTGTTCCGGCAACGCCGTTACCGACGATCAGGTAGGTTTTCGTTTTCATGGCGGATACCTCAGAAGGAGGTTGAAGAGAGGGACGAATAGATATATTGTGGCACAGTCCGAAAGGGATGTACACGTATTCCCGGATCGGAACCATCAAATATACTGATAAGGAAGGTTGAGGGATGAGCGAGAAAGAAAAGAAGGACCTTTGCCCGTGCGGCACAGGACTGAAGTTTGCCAAATGTTGTGGGCCGCTTTTGGAGGGCAGTCAGCCTGCCCCGACTGCGGAGGCCTTGATGCGTTCGCGCTATACCGCTTTTGCCATGCAGGATGTTCCCTATATCCTGCGCTCCTGGCACCGGAAAACCCGACCGGCCGAGCTTGATTTGGACGACCAGGAAGGGTTTGTCTGGCACGGGATCGAGGTGCTGGAGACCCAAGGCGGAGAGGCTGGGGAGCAGACCGGGGTGGTGGAGTTTATCGCCAATTTTTCCGGGCAGGGCCAGGACCATCGCTTGCATGAGCGGGCCGAGTTTGTTTGTGAAGAGGGGCAGTGGTTGTATGTGGATGGCAAGGTGAATCCGGGACGGCTTCCGGTCACCAGCGAAAAGATCGGCCGCAACGAACCCTGTCCTTGCGGGAGCGGCAAGAAATATAAAAAGTGCTGCCAGCCTAAATAGCGTGTGACAGCAGTATTAGGTCACGATCACTACGGTCGATGTCGTCATTCCGGCGGAAGCCGGAATCCAGCAGGCAAGAGTTTCTGGACCCCGGCCTGCGCCGGGGTGACAGTAGTGAATTTCTCAATTCTTTCAATAAATAGGCACGAACTGGATGTGTCTTTATTCCGGTCGTATGTCTTACTCCAGATAATCTTTCAGCTTTTCCAGAAGGCTTTCCGGCAGATCCTCATCGTACATGAAGGCCTGGGCCTCTTCCCCGGTGATCTGGCTTTTGATCTCCAGGGGCAGGGAGCGGAGCATGGCTACCCGTTCCGGGTTGGGCTTTTTTTTCTCACTGTTGTTGTCCATGTGCATCCTCTTGGTGTGCGGGTGGATCAAGAGCGCCAGATGACCCGTGCTTCTTTTCTGGGCGGGATTTTAAAGTACGGAAATCTCGGGTAGCCAAAGATCATCGCCCCATAGAGCAGATGGCCCTCGGGCAGGGACAGGGCGTCGAGCAGGGGCTGGTGTCCGGCTGCGACGGCGCTCATCAGGATGCCGGCCCAGCAGGTGCCGATATCGCAGCTGGTCGCGGCCAGCTCGAAATAGTTCAGGGCAAGGGTGCAGTCGATTTCCGGTTTGAGGCTTTTCTCATGGGCGTGGGCCACCAGCAGGTGCGGTGCGCTGCGTAGGACCATGTCTTTGCCCTGGTCCCAGGCAGCGACGATGCCGGGATAGGCTGTGCCGGTCCGCAAATAGTCCACGACCAGTCCGGCCAGGTGTTGCACTTTTTCGGGATTTTCGAAAACCAGCCAGTGTACCGGCTGTTCGTTCTTGGCGGACGGAGCCCAGCGGCATAGGTCGAGGAGCTGCTCGATATGGGCGCGGGGAATGGTCTGCTGCTCATAGCTCCGGATGGAGCGGCGGCTGGTGAGAAGCTGGCCGACTTTTTTGAGGGTGGGCGGGGAACCGTAGCCCAAGGGCAGAAAGTCGTTTCGGTCCATGCCCGCAAGGCTTAAAGCGTCGTGGGGGCAAACCGCCACGCAGTGCCCGCACTGAATACAGAGCCGCGCCGCTGCCGGGCGTATCTCCGGAAAACCCTCTTCGCCGGTCAGCGCGATAAGGCTGAACGGACATTCCGCCACGCAGATTCCGTCTTTTTTGCATTTGTTACGGTCGATGGTAATCAAGGCCATTGGTTCGCTCCTGCAAGGTCTTTTTATAATATTATGTCGTTGTAACACATACTGTCTGTGTCCGGAGATCAAAAAAAAGGATACTCAGCCCCATTCCTGCCCGGCGAAAGCGTGGAAGAGCTGTAATGGAGGGGCTGTTCAGGCCGGAGGAGGGGTGGATTCGGTTTCTGTTTCCTGCCTGGTGAGGGGCGGGATAATCTGGCCGAGTCTGGTCGGAACAACCACGGTGATGGTTGTCCCCTTGCCCGGAGCCGTATCGATATCCAGTCTGCCGTTGATAAGTTCGACCCGTTCGATGATGCCCGCCAGGCCGAAGCCAGGTCCTTTCAGGGCAGGGATAAATCCCGCCCCCCGATCTTCAACGGTGAGGATGATCTGCTCTTTTTCAAAAAGAATTCCCAGGCGCGCCGTATCGGTGTGGGCGTGCCGGAGAATATTGGTGAGCGCTTCCTGAGCTACCCGGAAGAGAACGGTTTCGATCACCGGGTCGACCCTCCTCGGGCCGCCGCTTGCTTCAAAGGTGATGGCGACTTTGCGGCTGAACCATTTCTCTTCGGTCAGATGGCGCAGCGCCGGAACCAGGCCGAAATCATCAAGCTGGGCCGGGCGCAGGTCGTGGACCATCCGGTAGAGGGCCTGCGACATTTCCTGGCAGAGTCCTTGGGAGCGTTCGAGCAAACCCATGGCTTTGGGGTTGTCGGTGATTACCGCTTTCAAGGCGGCCATGTTCAGGCTGGCGGCGGTGAGAATCTGGGCGGTATCGTCATGGAGTTCCCTGGATATGCGGCCGCGTTCTTCTTCCTGGGCCAGAACGATATGCCTGAAAAGATCTTTTCGAAGCTCCCTTCGTTTCAGCAACTCATTCTGGACCTGTTCCAGAGCGATGAGTTTGCCTTCCTGGGCTTTGTACAGTTCCTGGCGCCGTCCTTTTTCAGCAATATGCGAGGCGTGGATGAGGTTGCCCATGGTGAACAAGGCCATGAATGTGCTGACAAGCTGGATTGGTATGCCGGTTATTTCCCAGAAAAGCTCGGCGTTAATGAACGGCGCCGGATAAATTTCGGCCCGGGCTGGAAAAATCTGGGTCAGCCCAAACAGGGCAAAGCCCCAGGAGGCAAGGCGGTAGGCGCTGGCAAGATCAGGATTGGTTTCTTTATTCTTCAGCGCATGATTTTTCAGGGCCAGGGCGGCGAGCATGGCGCCGGGCAGGGCGAGAAGGTAACGTGCCAGCGCATCGGCGCAGCGCAGACAGTTCGGCGTCGAATTCCAGGGGATGATATGATTGATGCCGATGCCGATGAAGTAGACCAGGAGGAAACCCAGGCTCGCATACACACTCGCCGCAACCTGGCGTCTGGCAGGACGATATGCCTGGACGCCGAATGCGGTCAGGGAGGCGAAGGACATGGCCAGAAAAAAGAGTTTGGTCAGTAAAAACGGTTTCGGGACAGGAATCTCCAGCCAGATTCCAGGGAGAATAACTATCTCCATCCATTGACTGATAGCATTGAGGATGCCGAACATGGCGAGCGGCTTGAGAAGGGTGGCTTCCTCAACATCGGGAGAACGGCCCGCCTCAAGGGCCATGGCCAACCCCATACTGAAAAAGGCAAGGCCGTAAATGAAGAACATCAGCAGGTAATTGAGTTGCACAAAAGTCAAATACATAGGCGGGCTTGGAAGCAAGAAGGTTGGGAGTAATTTTTTTGAAAAGAGAACACTCTCTGAAGCCTTCTGACAGTCTTACCTGAAACACCGAAACTGTGCAAAGAAAAAGCGAAGAAAATTGGGTAGATATTGCCATTCTGAATGGGTATACTTGAAGAGGTGCCCGGTCCGCGAATCACCGGGGATGGGAACGATTTCAGGCGTAGAATAAGAGGAGAACATGGAGCAGACACGAACATACGAAAAACTTGATCATCCCGAGGTGGTTGCCCGGTTGTTTCATCCGCGGCAAGATACGACTCCGCCTCCGGTCGGAGCCCAGGATCATGCGATAGAGGTGGAGGCCGGGGTGACGCTTGGGGCCAGATTTTTTCTGACCGCTGACCCGACCGCGATCAACCTGCTGTTTTTTCATGGCAATGGCGAGGTGATCAGCGATTATGACGATGTCGGCCCTCAGTATACCGCACAGGGGATCAACTTTCTGGCTGTTGACTATCGCGGCTACGGACAGAGCAGCGGCAGCCCCACGGTGACCGCCATGGTCCGGGATGCCCATCGCGTTTTGAACTGGGTGCGGGACTGGCTTGCCGGCCAGGGATGCACCGGGCATCTGGTGGTGATGGGACGCTCGCTGGGCAGCGTCTCAGCCATCGAGCTGGCATCTTCGGAAGAGGCGGTGGCCGGGCTTATCATCGAGAGCGGTATTGCCCAGACCATGCCCCTGCTGCTTGCCATCGGTCTTGATGTGCAGGCGTTGGGGATTGATGAAGCGGACGGCTTCGGCAATCTGCAAAAAATCGCCCAGGTGCAAAAGCCCACCTATATTCTCCACGCCCAGCATGACCAGATCATTCCCGTCTCTCTGGCCGAAGGGCTGCAGAGTGTCTGCGGAGCAAGGAGCAAGGAGTTTCAGATGATTCCCGGCGCCGATCATAACAATATTCTGGCGCTGACCGGCACGCTGTATTTTAAGGCGATCAGCCTGTTTCTGAAAAAAATCGGTAAATCCCACGGCCCGAGACGATCCGGGATTCGCGGCTGAGAAACCCAGGGGGAGATATGGCAAAAGGCCGACGCCAAGCGAGCCGGATCGACAGAAGTACCTTCCGGCGTGCTGGGTTTGTGGTCGGG
>JAHJTI010000200.1 GCA_018829945.1 Pseudomonadota bacterium
AAACAAGATCGAGGTCAAGCCGGGCGGTCAGGTTGGCGCCAAAATCATGGTTGGCCTTGCCCCGAAGCCAGTAACGGTTGTTCTCTCTCCGGATAAGCCCGTCCTTTTTGTATTCATCCGTGAGATCCGCGCCGTCGTCAAGATCATCGCGCATATAGCTGAGCATGAAGGTTCCGCGGGATTCAGGCCCTTTCACATACCGGAATTCGCCGCCGTACTGCACGCCCCTTTCGGAGAGGTACCCGGGATAAAGGGTGATGTCGGTGCTGGGGGAAACATTGAGAAAAACCGGAACCATCAGGCCGAAACCGCTCCGGCTGGAGTGGGACCATTCCGGAAAAAGCACACCGGTTTCCCGCTTTGTCTTGGCGGGGAAAGCCAGATACGGCGTGTAGGCCAGAGGTGTATCCTTCACATGAAAAACGGCATTGCTCATCTGGGCCATGCCGTCCACCGTGAGTTTGGTCGTGCTGCTTGTAAACGACCAGGGCGGGCTTTTGCCTTCCTCGGGTTTACAGGCAGTGGCCCAACCTTTTTTCAGGGTATAGCTGAAGGTCCCTGTTTTCACCACCTCTTCACCGGTGACGAACATATGGGTTTCGGCCATGAAGATGGTGGATTCCGTGAAGGTGCCGGTCTCAGCCTCAAGATCCAAGTCCGCACTGGTGGCGGTGATCTCGTCCCGACCCGACAGGATATACACATTGCCACGGGCCTTGACCGTGCCGCGCTCCACATCAGAACGGGCCCAGTCCGCTCTGATAAACATACCGCCGGGCCCAAGACTCTTGGGCCGAACGACAATAACGTTTCCCTCGGCCAGAATACTGTCCGGGTCATTGAGATGAACAAGGCTGTCCGCCGTGATCTCCCAGGGAACGGGCTTGGCCGATGCCGGAACCGGGGCCAGACCGACAAAGGCGGCCAACGCCACCGCGATGCTGCACAGGACACCGCCTGGAATTATACGTCTGTCTGCCATGTCTTCCCCATCACGAGAGATGAAAAGCGGAAGCGAAAAACCACCCCGCGCACCGCCCTTGCCTTCAGCCGTTGTTACACAATAATCGGCAAGATACCACTAAGTTCGTAACGACCTCAATCCGCCTACCGGTTGCAGGCATCATCTTTCAAAACAGCCCCGGTGCTGCCGGAGGTCACCTGTCTGGCATAACGGGCCACATAGCCGGTGGTGATTTTTGGCGCAGGCGGCTGCCAGTTATTCTGCCGCTGGGCCAGGACCCCCTCCGCCACATCCAGCTCAATCGATTTGTTCCGGATATCAATGCTGATGCGGTCTCCTTCTTCGATAAGGGCAATAGGACCGCAATCCGCAGCTTCCGGTGAAACATGGCCGATACAGGCGCCCTGGGTTCCGCCGCTGAAACGCCCGTCGGTTATCAAGGCCACACTCTTGCCGAGACCCATGCCGACAATGGCCGAGGTCGGAGAAAGCATCTCCGGCATGCCCGGACCGCCTTTGGGTCCGCAGTAGCGGATAACCACAACATCACCGGCTTTGATCTTGCCGCCTAAGATGGCGGACTGGGCCTCGTCTTCGGATTCGAACACCCGGGCCGGGCCGCTGTGTTTGAGCATCTCTTCGGCCACCGCAGACTGTTTGACCACGCAGCCGTCAGGTGCCAGATTTCCGTAGAGCACGGCAATCCCGCCGAATTTATGATACGGCTCATCCACAGACCGGATGATGTCGGCATCCCGCACCCGGACCTTTTCGAGATTCTCGCACAGGGTCTTGCCGGTAACGGTCATGACCTCTAGATTAAGTCCTGCCTCGGTGTTGGTCAGTTCACGCATCACCGCAGGCACTCCTCCGGCCTCGTCCAGTTGTTGCAGACTGTGGGGCCCGCCAGGAATAAGACTGCACAGGTGGGGTACGCGCTCGCTCACCTCGTTAAACAAAGCCAGAGGCAGATCCACCCCCGCCTCCCTGGCGATGGCGGGCACATGGAGAACAGTGTTGGTGGAACATCCCAGAGCCATGTCAATGGCCATGGCGTTTTCAAAAGCCGCCTGGGTGGCGATATCCCGCGGCCGGATATCTTCGGCCAGAAGATGCATTACAGCCATGCCGGCCTCCTTGGCCAGCCTGATCCGGGCGGCAGCCACAGCCGGAATGGTACCGTTGCCCGGCAGTCCCAGGCCAATGGCCTCGGTGAGGCAGTTCATCGAATTGGCAGTGAACATCCCTGCACAGGAACCGCAGCCGGGACAGGCCTTATCCTCGAGTTCGTCCAGTTCTTCGGCGCTCATGGTCTCGGCCTTGACTCTGCCGACCCCTTCGAACACGCTGACCAGATGCACGTCTTTGCCGCGAAAACGCCCGGTGAGCATGGGCCCGCCGCTCACCATGATGGACGGGATATTAACCCGCAGCATGGCCATGAGCATGCCGGGCGTCGCTTTGTCGCAGTTGGGAACCAAAACCATGGCATCAAATGGATGCGCCATGGCCATGATCTCGACAGAATCGGCGATGATCTCGCGGCTGGCCAGGGAATACTTCATACCCTTGTGATTCATGGCCAGGCCATCACAGACCCCGATGGTCCCGAAGGCGATTGGCGTGCCGCCTGCCATGCGAATCCCGGTTTTCACCGCTTCCACAATTTTATCAAGATGGGAATGGCCCGGGACGATCTCGCTGTGGGCGTGGGCAATGCCGACCAGAGGCCGCCTGATCTCCTCATCGGTGTACCCCATGGCCTTCATCAGGGAACGATGCGGTGCCCGCTCCACCCCTTTCCGTATTGCATCACTGCGCATTTTTTTCATAGGTCGATTCCCGTCAATTATCCTAGTAATTCATGCTTTCATCAGAATTTTAAATACTAGCAGGCCGCCGTCTGCTGTCAAGGCAAAAGTCTCCTGATACCAAATTTGCCTTGCCAAGAGCCACGGATTGTTATACCTTGCCAGACAAGAAAAAATCCCTACCAGCGGAGGGAAGTACTCCTGCGACCCTTAACACACAGACCTCTACCCTCAGCCGTTTCGCCTCGGACCCGTAAAACCCCATGAAATATGTATTTGGCCCGGTCAATTCCCGCCGTCTGGGAATTTCTTTAGGCATTGATCTCGTTCCCCCCAAGATATGCAACTTCAACTGCATCTATTGCGAGAT
>JAHJTI010000201.1 GCA_018829945.1 Pseudomonadota bacterium
CCGCTTCCAGCACCCCGTCCGGATCATGGGGCGCGATGGCACGGAGCAGGGGCTTATATATCACCCGCTCATATTCGGCCTCGCTGAAAACCGGTTCCGGGATCACCCGGCCGGTGATGAAGGGAATCCGCTTTTGATTGTTTCGGTAGTATTCCAATCGGGAATCCAGCCACCCGGTCAGCGCACCCTCCGTTACAGGCGAACTCGCGGCAATGGCCGGAAGGATGGGAAGCAGCACCCGGATCGCCGCGTGCAAGCGGCCGAACTCTTCGTCCGTGGCAAAACCCAGATTGAGATGGGTGGACTGCACATTGGACCAGCCATGGCCCTGGCAGTTGAATATCCGGTTATAGGTGTTGTAAATAGCCTTGTTGCCGTGGGGCCAGAGCTGGGTTTCAGTGTGCGGGTTCATCCAGGGGTGCATGGCGGTAGGCAGGAGAATCGCACCTTCTTCGCTTGCAAGGTGGCAGATTTCCTCCACCTCGTGCTGGAACTTCTCCACCAGCATCGACAACCCGGAAACCGGGCCGCTGTTTTTGATCTCGATCACATGCAAGGCCAGTTCATTGGACCAGGCCATGATGCCGCGCTCCACTTCATTGGTGACAATGCCTGCTTTCCGTTGCAGAATGCGGTCGGCAATGGGAGCCACATCCAGGGTATCCTCGCGGACCAGCATGTATTCCAGCTCGACCCCGAATTTCTTGAACAACCCGATCCGACTCACGCCCACAACCCACCGCCCTTGCGCCCATCAACCCTGCGGGCAAACACCCGCATCAACCGCAGATAGAGATCGTCTTTCAGCACCTTATCTTCCACGCCAGCATCGATATTGGGATTGTCGTTGATCTCGATGAGATAGAAACGATTGCCGACCTGTTTAATGTCCACTCCGTAAAGGCCATCGCCGATGAGAGCCGAGGCTTTGAGCGCCAGCTTGATCAAAGCGGGAGGGCAATGTTCCACCGGCAGGGTCTCCGCCTCGCCATCGGTAAGCTTGCATCCGTTCTGATCGCGCTTGATGATCTGCCAATGCTTCCGGGCCATGAAATACTTGCAGGCGAAAAGAGGCTGCCGGTCAAAAACGCCCACCCGCCAGTCAAAGGTGGTGGGCATGAACTCCTGGGCAATTACCAGTTCGGATTTCTGGAGCAGGGCCGTAACCTCTCGGGCCAGCTCGGCTTCATTCTCAACCTTGACAACCCCTTGGGAAAAAGAGCTGTCCGGCTTCTTGAGCACGCAGGGAAAGCCCAAATCCGCGCTGAATTGTTGCCAGTTGCCCTGATGCAGAATGCGGGTCTTGGGGATAGGTATCCGATGGCGGGTAAAAATCTCGGCCAGAAACACCTTGTTGGTACAACGAAGAATGGATTCAGGATCATCGATCACCACCAACCCTTCAGCCACAGCCCTTCTTGCAAAACGATAGGTGTGGTGGAGGACACTGGTGGTCTCCCGGATAAAAAGGGCGTCGAACTCGGCAAGCCTGCCGTAATCATCCTTTTCGATGAACTCGACGCCAAAGCCAACAGCCTCGGCACCTTTGACCATTCGTTGCAAGGCCTTGGCATTGGAGGGTGCTTCCGCCTCTGCCGGGTCATGAAGAATGGCCAGATCGTAACGGGCAGTGCGGCGCCGGTGAAAAATGCGATGCCGCCCCTTGAAATACTCACGGGCCATCTGGACCGCGAAATCGCGATGGTCCTCAGGAATATCGCTGGCCGCAATGGGGGTGATCCCGGCAAGCTGCCATTTTTTTTCCTTATCGTTATGCGTGAAACTGGCGCGCAGGAACGGGGCCTGGAATATCTTGAACAGCTGCTGGGCAAGCTTTTCGTGCCGTTTCGCCACATTATGGCCAAAATAGATACTCACCACGAATTCCGGCGATTTGATCTGACCCAGGCTCTGCTGGATAATCTGGTCCAGGTCATCGGAGGCGATGCGGATAATGGCCTGGGTTTTGAAATCCTGGATAGTGGCAACATCCGGCAAGGGCTTATGGCCTCTGGCTGCAGCCAGCAGCGAGACATAGTAGCCCGTACTCTGGTAGCGATAGGACTTGCACAGGTTAAACACCCTGGCAGAGGTCATCTCCGCATAGGCGGCGTCGGTCAGATACGCACGGGCCGGGACAACTTCCACATCGCTGATGGCAAGGGGCCAGTCCTTGGGGTCGTTGACAACAATCAACACCTTCATGCAGTCACCGTGTGAGCCGCAGATTCATGACCTTTTTTCCTGCCGGGTTGAATGATGAGAAGATTGGCATCGTAGGTGACAATGCCCAGCAGAATCGCACAGATAACCCGATCTATGGATACCTCGTATTTCTGGCCCTCGGCCATGGGGTTATCCATATGCGGATCAGCAATAGCCACCAGACGGTCGGGCCGATTGTAGCCGCACAGAAGAACAAAATGGCCGGAAGGGTTGCCGCGCACATCGTCATCCAGGCAATGGTCGCCGTATTCCCGCATGCTCCGGTACAGATACGTGGAACTTAAGCCGGTGAGCACCGGGATGGAACGTTTCAGGTATTTACGGAGCAGGGAAGGGGTGAGGTCTGCGAAGCGCAGTTCTCCGCCGAGGTTGAGAAAGTTGAGATAGCCCCGGGTGGCGAGGTGGAGTTTCGCATCGTTCTTGGCCTCCATCTGGGCCAGAAGCCGCTCCTCGATATAATCCGGCCCGTGTTCAAACCAGGTGGGGTCAAAAACCTGAAGGTTGTAAGTGTAGATACGCGCCCGGTAACCGCGCCGCAGGGCGTGACAGGCAAGGAAGACATCCAGGGTGCCGCCGGTTTCCAGGCTCTTCACTTCATCGATTACTTGAGCCAGGGGAACATCGTCGCCGTAATATTGATACACGGCATGAAGACAGGTCGGACCACAGGTGGTGTCGTCGGGCTGCGGCAGGATGGTGACGTCAAGGAAGGCTTCCATGGTGGTATCCCCCTGGCAATCGTGCGAGGATCAGCTGGCTACTTTCGCTACCAACGCCGCCATGCCTGCGCGAATCTGTCCATATTCCTCAAGGGAGAGTCCGGCGCCGAGAGCCACCATCTCCGCCATTTTGGCAGTGAGAAAATCGCCGGGGCCATGGGCATCGGCGTTTACTGCCATGCCTGCGCCGGCAGCCAGAGCCATCTTGGCCACATGGCCATTGGTGAGCGAATGTCCCTTTCTCCCGGAAAGCTCGATCAAGATACCCATTTTCGCGGCAAGTTTCGCCTCTTCCAGGGTGATGAATCCGGGATGGGCCAACACATCCACGCCTGCCTCAAGGGTGGCCCGGTTGGTCCCAGGCCGCACCGGCTCAACCGGGGTTTCCCCGTGGCCGACCACGATCTTGGCGCCAAGCTGCCTGGCCCTGCGGGTGAGTTCACCAATCTGCTCCAGCGGCACATGGGTCAGTCCGATGCCGGGCAGGAGCTGAGTCTTGGAATACTTATTCAGATCAGCCGCCGCCTGGACAATGCGGGGAATGATAAAATCCAGATTGGAGGAATCGGCATGATCGGTGATGGCAATGGCGGAATAACCGAGGATTTCCACCCTCCGCAGATGCTCGGCCGGAACGAGTTCGCCGTCGCTGAACAGAGAGTGGGTATGCAGATCGATCATGGGGAGGTCTCCATTTTTTTTCATAACGGCTTAACGCTGTGAAACGCACACCGCAGTGGATTTTCCACGCTTTGCTTTGCGTCAAAAACAAATAAAACAAACACCGTGTCGTCGGTGAAGCTGATCTATTTTATATGAATACATTCTGCCGGGCATGACGCTGCGGCCTCATCAGCGCACTCGATACTTCCTCCGTCTGGATTTATTACAAAAGCTTTATTATCGTCATCATTGAAGCCAAAAACGTCCGGGCATATTTCCACACAACTTTGACAACCTATGCATTCATCCGTATCGATGATAACTTGCTTGGACATAGTAAGTTCCTTCTCTGTTGATTTGTTATTATTTGCGTTCCCTATGTTCGTTACTCTCCTCACCATGGTGACCCCCGCTACCTTTGATGGTAGCGTGCAAGCCCTCCACGTAATGCGTGAAAAGGACATAGGCTTCGACAAAATC
>JAHJTI010000202.1 GCA_018829945.1 Pseudomonadota bacterium
ATGGTGACCTCGTAGCGGGCAAGAACATCGGGCCGATCGAGAAAATAGGTGATCTTGCGAAATCCTTCGGCCTCGCACTGGGTGCAGAAATTACCGCTGGAACGGTACAGACCGTCAAGAGAGGTATTGTTCTGGGGATAGATCTCGGTTTCTACAGTCAGGACAAACCGCTCCGGCACCGCCGGGATGGTGAGGGTCTCGGCATCAAGCCGATATTGCTCAATGCCAAGGGCAACACCATCCAGGGCTACGCCTTTGAGTACCAGCTCCCTCCCTTGAAGAACGAGAGGCGCCGTAGCAGGTCCAGCCTGGCTGTTCCGGCGGCAAACAAGGCGGGAACAAACCAGCGCCCGCTCTTCGAAAAGATCCACCGCAAGCACCACCTCTTCAATCACATAGGGCGGCGGTCGGTAATCCTTGAGCAGGATCGTTTTAGGTTGAGTGTCCATGGTTAGCTGATCGACTCCACACGGGGAACAACCAGCCGCTGGCCCGGTTTCAAGTGGCTGAAGTCAACGGAAACATTATATTTTTTGACCAGCCAGAAAGGCAGCTCAAATTCGTGCTGACACAAGGACCAGATGGTGTCCCCCTGCTTCACCTTATAGGTGCGGGTGCCTTCCACCAGCCGATACGCCGCGAAGAAATCCTCCACCATTTCCTTGTGAAACTCATACCGCTTGGCCTCGAAACGCTCCTTGTCTCCCTTGGCAAGAGGAATCTTGACCTGCTGGTTCACCGCCAGGGATTGCTCGTAGCGCAAGTTGTTCAGCCGGCGCAGATCCCAGGCCCGAATTCCCAGCCACCGCGCATAATGCCCCAGTGTTTCCTCGGCCTCCACCCGGATAGTGCCATAGGTTTTGCCCTGCTTCTTGACTATCCGCTCGACTCCGAGATTGCCGACAACCGTGGCCGGATTGGGAGTAGGACATTGCGCGCCCTTACTCTTCACCACCTCCGGTTCCACGACTTTCATCTGGGCTTGCGCTGTAACTGTCTCTGTTCCTGACGGAAGCTTGGGCTTCTGGCTCACCGGAGTTACAGTCGGGCTGGCCTCCGTTTTGGCCTGAACCACGGGTTCAATTCCAGACTGCGCCGCTGTCTTTTCGATGGGGACTCCCGAAATCAGACTGACAACCCGCGGAGTATCACCCTTTTTCTTGCCTGCGACAGCCACCTGTATTCCCAACTCATTCGCACCCGGAACCCGCAAATCCTGACCAGGACAGATCACCGCCTGCTCATCAAGCCCATTGGCCCGCAAAAGGTCGGCAACCGGAACGCCAAACTGCCGGGCGATGGAAAATGCGGTGTCTCCCTGGGTCACCTGATACATTCTGGTTTGCGCCTGATCCTCCTTGAGAATTTCCGGCGGGATATTGTCTGCCAGACGCACAACCTTGCCCCGTTCCGGCACCCGTACCTCATATCCCTTGGGGATAAGTTTCTGGCCAAGATACACCGGCTCACGCAATCCCGGATTCAACGCCTTGAAGGTTTCCATATCAACCTTCAGATGCTTGACCAGATCCTTCGCCAGGGCATAGTTGGGCAGAACAACTGCTTTACTGTTGATCGGCGGCTCAATGGGAAGCGGACCAAAAAAAATTCTGTAGTTCTTGGCAACCTCCTTGGCAGCCAGAAATTCGGAATAAAAGTTTCGCGAAGCAAATTTGAACAACTCGCTTTCATGCTCCTGAAAAATCTTTTCATAATCTCCCTTGGCCGCCTTGGCCCGCATCATGCCGTTGATTCCGTGATTATAGGCGGTCACCGCCAAGGGCCAGGTGCCGAGCTTTTCATAATTATGCCTCAACATTCTTGCCGCGGCATGCGTGGCTTTGAGCGGATCGCGCCGCTCGTCGATGGCGTAGTTCACATCCAGCTTGAACTGCTTGCCGGAAGACTCGGTAAACTGCCAGATACCGGCAGCCCCGAACTTGCTGTATGCTTTGTAGTTAAAGGATGACTCCACATGGGGCAGATAGGCGAGATCCTCGGGCACTCCGTAGCTCGCCAGAATTTCCTTGATCTCGGCCAGATAGGAACCGGAACGAATCAAACCCGCCCGGAAGTTATCCTTCTGCCCGGACTGGAATCGGATATTGTCCTGGGCAGCGCGAAAAACCTCCGGCGTGCTCTTTGGAGGAAAAAGCCCGGCCACCCGCTTTTCTTCACCGGTCTGCGGAGCAGCGCCGGAAGCCAGGGTCTTGAGTATGTCCAGGTATCTCTCCTTGGCCCGTTCTATCTTTTGCTTGTCCCGTTCCCGGGCGGAGGTTTCCCAGACTCCCTCGACCTCCAGCACTTCATAGATAATGCTCAAGTCGCGTTTATCGTGGAGAACCCCCTGAGTGGAGGGATACTTGCTGTAGACATCACGCCAGAAAGCCACATTGGGCGTGATGCAGTCATAGAGGGGAAAGGGGTCCTGAGCGGCCCGGACCGGAGAAACACTTCCACCGACCACGCACAACAACAACGCCGCGCCAAGTAATAAACGAAGAGGGACCATAACAGCTCTCATGAATTTCATTATTGAATCACATTCGCAACAGAGACTCTTGCAAGAGTCTTGTTTGTGGTTCGACAGGCTCACCACGAACGGAAATAGCCAATAATTTCAAGGCATACACCGTCGCAGTTACCACTGCTCACCCTGAGCTTGTCGAAAAGGGGGCGGAGTTTTGCAAGAGGCCCAACGATCTTGGAGTATACCTTCTCCCGCCGCAATTTGCCGCTAAAATCAACGGCAGCGCCCAAGTGCGCCGAGCCGGAACAGATCAATTATCGCCCCAGACAGAAATCAAACAACAAGAGCGCTGAACTTTTTCTCAAGATAGGCAAGAAAAGGTTGGGCGGAAAGCGGAGCGCCGGTGACCCGCTTGAGCAAATCCTGGGGCAGATACACGCTGCCGTGGGCATGGATCTCCCTGACCAGCCACGCCTGAACCGCATCGAGATTTCCGGCACCAATGGTCTGACTGAAGTCAGGATCATACCGCTTATAGGCCTCCCAGATCTGGGCTGCGGCCAGATTGCCGATGGTGTAGGTGGGAAAATATCCAAAACTACCGTGGGACCAGTGGATGTCCTGCAAAACCCCGTCCGCATCCGACTCGACTTCCACCCCGAGGTACTGCCGATATTTCTCCCGCCAGACCCGGGGCAGCGCAGCCACCTCCAGGCTTCCCTCAATCAAGGCTTTCTCAATCTCGAAACGGATCAAAACATGGAGATTGTAGGTCAGCTCGTCGGCATCCACCCGAATCAAGCCGGGAGTGACCGCGTTTATGCCCCGGACAAAATCATCGATACCGATGTGCGCGAACTGAGCGGGAAAGGACTGCTGCAGTTCCGGAAAAAATCGCTGCCAGAACGGTCGGCCCCTG
>JAHJTI010000203.1 GCA_018829945.1 Pseudomonadota bacterium
TACAATATGGCTCTCGCCGAGAGAAGGGCAGTGACTGCAGTTAAATACCTTGTCAATATGGGCGTTGCGGAAGGCCGGATTGACACTCTCAGCTATGGTGAAGAAAAGCCCCTCAACCTTGGTCATGATGAAATGGCCTGGTCGCAGAATCGGCGTGACGACTTTGTTATTGTTAAGTAAGCTTCTTTACTAAGAAGATTGTTGCAATCTGAGATGGGAGCATATGTATGTTCCCATCTCTTTTTTTTGTTTTAAGGTATTGCTGGTTAAGTAGCGGTATCTGTTTTTTTGACGATAACAAACCGGAGATATGTATGAAGATGAAATTCCTTAAGGGACTGTTTATTGTGTGTGTGGCGCTGTGCGCCTCTTCAGTGCTTGCCTTTGCGGCTCCGGAACGTGGCAAGATCGCCACCATCAGTATTCAGAAGATTCTCGGTAGTTCCAAGGCAGCTTTGGATGCTCAGAAAATTTTGCAGGCTGAGGTCGACAAATTTCAATCAAAATTCAAGGCGGATGAAGATACTTTGACTGCTTTGAAGAACGATATTGAAAAGAAAGGTTCAGCCTGGAGCGATGAGGTTCGTGCCGAGAAAGAGCGTGAGTACCAGAAGAGACTGCGCGACTATGGTTTGAAAACTGAAGATGCTAAACTTGAGATGCAGCAGCTTGAGAAAAAACATATGGAGCCGATCTTGAAGCAGCTTCATGATATTATCGCAGATGTCGGCAAGAAAAACGGCTACTCCATTATTCTTGAGAATACCATGAAGGGATTGCGTAACCGGACTGGTTTGCTCTATGCCGATGATACCCTTGATATCAGTGATCAGGTTCAGAAGGAACTGGATACCCGTCTGAAAAAATAATTATCTTATGACAGGGATACGATAGCAGAGTTCCGCAAGATAATTTTAAAGATTGCGAAACGAACACTGTCACAATGACAACCTTTCCAAAGTTGTATTCATCCCCAAAAAAATAATTTTTGTGATAAGTTTGTATAAAAAAGAGGCGTTGCGGGTATCTACCGCAACGCCTCTTTTTGTTGGCTCTCTGCCAGTGGTACTAAAAAGATCATGGCCATGCCGGGAAGAGAGAGCAGGAAACTGATCCCAAAAAAATATCCATACCCAACCCATGCCGCAAGAAAACCGCTCGATACCCCTGCATACAGGCCGCTGAAACTCATCAACCCTGTACCGATGGCATAATGTGCCGCTTTGAAGCGCGGTTGGCATAAACGCATGAGGAAAATCATGAGTACGGCAGTGCCAAGGCCGCCTGCGAACTGATCAAAGGCATGTACGCAGACAACAGCAAAGAGATTGGTCCCGCCTATTGACACGGGAATGGAATTTTCGGTGTTGAGCAGGACGAAGTTGTTGAGCTTCAAAGCTAAAAACATGTAGGCAAGATTGGTGAAATTCTGGGCAAGGAGAAAAGGCCAGATCATTTTCCTGAGCGAATATTTCGAAATAAGCCATCCCCCAAGCATTGCACCGATAATGGAGAATGGCAAACCAATCCCACCTGAAATCCACCCGTAATGTTGTTTTATGCCAAGATCGACCATGAATGGAGCGACCATACTGGAGAGCATGTATTCCCCCGTTCTGATCAAGACGATAAAGGCCAGGATGGGCCCAATTTTTTCTCGGTCCATAAAGGAAAAGAAGGCTTCACTGAAAAAAGCGTTCTTCTTGGAGTGAAGTATTTTTTTGATTTTTCTTCGCGTAAGGCCGATACCTATAAGTGCGGTGATCAAGAATATGCTTATAAGTGCAGGCAGGTCAATATCAGGCCAATAAATCTGGCGCGGCAGCAGATCGTGTTTGCTCATCGCCTGGTATGCCAGGCGCATGGTGACGATGATGAAGGCAGCAACAATAATAATTCGGAAGAGGCGACCTGTTTTTGGTGTTGCCAGGAGTTGGGCAATGGGAATTCTGGCTGTTTCGCTATGCGGCAAATACCGCAGATGATAGATGAAAAATAGCGTCAAAAGGAGGGCGGATCCTCCGAAGGCAACCGGCCATCCCATAGTTGTCCCTAATGTTGCGATAACTCCCGCCCCCGCCATCATGGCAATTCTGTAAGCCATGACCCTGTAGCCAACAAAACGCGCCTGTCCGGGGGCGTCAAGTGTTTCAAGGTAGTATCCGTCAATGGCGATGTCGTGGGTGGCAGCCAGAAAACTTCCGATAAAAAATACTATGCCGATAAGCGGGGCGGCATGGGACAACGGTGCAAGAGTTGCGGCGGCCAGAAAAGCTCCTGCCAATAGTAACTGCATGATGAGCAGCCATTGGCGCTTGGTGCCGTATCGGTCAAGATAGGGCGCCCAGAAAAACTTTAAAGCCCACGGCAAGCCAAAAAGAGAAGTAAGTCCTATTCCTTGAAGGCTGATGCCATTGTCACGAAAAAACACGGCGGAAACAGTGCGGATAATTGAATAGGGCAAGCCTTCGCAGAAATAAGTGGTAAATGCCCAAACCTGTGGAATGGCTGGTTTTGGCGTGGATTTTTTTGGGGGGGTTGTCGTCATGATAAAGATAGACACGTAATGAAAATATTTTCTGTTATACAGATCATTTTCTGTATATAATTTTTTATGCGGTCTTGCGCCAGGGATTACAGCTTTTTTTAAGGTAAAATAAAACTGAAGCCGATTTCAAATCGCATTGAGTTCTTCCTGGATAGTTATGTAGCGCAGTAAGAGGGTGGGGGAGAAATCGGTTTAGGCTTGTGCTTTTATGCGGATATCAATCTTTCCAAGGAGTGAATTATGGCTAGAAATATCATTATAATGGACAGTTCAGCCAGTATGCGGCGTATAATCCGGACCATGATTCAGGCCACGGTAAATGATGCAGTAGTCTCAGAGGCTCACGATGCTGATGAGGCCCAGGGGCTTATTGAAGATGCCCATTATCATCTGGTACTTTTTTCCAAAGAATCCTCTGATAAGAAATGGCTCGAATTCGCCCAAAAACGACTTGCCCTGCCCGAGGGACAAAGAACAAATTTTATTCTGTTTACCTCAAGCAAAAAACAGGATTATTTTGAAGAGATCAAACGTTACGGCATTCAGGAGCATATCATCATCCCATGCGCGCCAAACGCACTTGGAGTATTGATTACCCGGACCTGCACACATTTCGCTATGCGTGCGACAAGACGTTACAGTATTCACGACGCCAGCGCCACCCTGGAGCAGGGGGGGAACAGTTTTCCGGCCGAGGTTATCAATTTCAGTGATGGTGGGTTGTTGTGCGAGCTTGATGCCCCTGCGCAGTTAAACTGGTTTATGCCGGCAATGATTAATATGGAGTTCAATCTTGAGGGCGCCACATTGAAAGTCGCAGGGCTTTATTCCGTTGCGAGGCGCTTGATGGTGGTTGAGTCGAATACGGATTATTCACCAAGACGTATCCGACTGGCCTGCAGGTTTATTAATGTTCCTGAGGAAAGCAGGAAACAATTGTCCCAGGTTTTCAAGGTGATTGAGCAACAGGAAGACCAACTCGGGCACGAAGTATAGTCCGTTGCGGGAAGGTTCTGTTCAGTAGGCCTTTGCCTCTGACTCGGCGGCTGTTTTCCTCTCGGTTTGGACGTTTTATTGTTCGCTGGCCAGGTCTTTCTTTCCGCAGAGAGCAAGAGCCTCGACGATGATCGCCGGGACGTCAATATTTCCTTTATGACGCAGTTGGGCCTGGGTGCCGTGTTCCATAAACGCATCCGGCAACCCCAATATCTTTGTCTGGATACCCCATAGATTTTTTTGAGCAAAAAGCTCAAGAATTCCGCTGCCAAACCCTCCCTTTTTCACGTTGTCCTCAATAGTAATCACCTTGCCGGTCCGTTCACCCCATTCACAAATAAGAGCATCATCCAAGGGCCTGACAAAGCGCGGGTTGATCACCGCAGCCTCAATACCGAGTTTTTTCAGTCCAATTGCAGCTTCCATTGCGGCTGATACCCTGTTGCCGACTGGTAGTAAAAGGATGTCCTTCCCTTCTAGCAGAAGCTCGCCTGTTCCCACAGGAATGCGTTGTAATTTGTCGTCCATCGGGACACCTTCGCCATTTCCTCGCGGATAGCGAACAGCCGCTGGCCCAGGGTGCAGAATGGCCGTATGAAGCATGTGTCTCAGCTCGTTTTCATCCTTGGGCGCCATGATTACCAGGTTGGGAATGAAGCGCAGGAAGGAAAGGTCAAACACGCCATGATGGGTGGGGCCGTCGTCTCCGACAAGTCCTCCGCGGTCAATGGCCAGCGTTACCGGAAGATTGGGCAGGCAGACATCATGAATAATCTGGTCAAGGGCCCGCTGGAAAAAAGTGGAATAGATCGCCACCACCGGCAACAATCCTTCCGTGGCCATGCCAGCCGCATAGGTGATGGCATGCTGTTCGGCAATGCCCACATCAAAAAAACGCTCGGGAAACCGGGTGGAAAAATCGCTTAAACCGGTGCCGACTGGCATAGCTGCGGTGATGGCGACAACGCGGGGATCCTTTTCTGCGATCTCCACCAGGGTTTCGCCGAAAACCTTAGTGTAACTGGGTGGAGATGGAGGAGAGGGGAGCGGCAGTCCGGTGTCGATGTTGAATGGGCCAACCCCGTGAAAATCACCCGGATTTTTTTCGGCAGGTTCATAGCCTTTGCCCTTGGTGGTCAGTACATGGATGAGCGTCGGACCTGTGCTGAAATCCCGGACATTGCTTAAGGCTTCAATAAGGTTTTCAAGATTGTGGCCCGGCAGTGGGCCAATGTATTCAAACTTGAGGGCTTCAAAAAGCATACCGGGCGTAAAGAAGCCCTTGAAGCTTTCCTCGCTTTTTTTGAGCACCGAGAGGATGTTTTCCCCAACGTGGGAGAATGATTTGAGAAAATGTTCCATCTCCTTCTTAACGCGCATTGCGGTTTTGCTGGTCAGCTTTCTGCTTAAGAAACTGGAAAGCGCGCCAACATTAGGCGAGATGGACATTTCGTTGTCATTGAGGATGACAACAAGATCCTTGTGTATATGTCCTGCCTGATTCAGTGCCTCAAAGGCCATGCCGCCGGTCATGGAGCCATCGCCGATAACAGCGATACTCTTGTGGGGGGCACCTTTTAAGTCCATAGCTGTCGCAATGCCAAGGCTGGCAGAGATCGATGTGCTGCTGTGGCCTGTGTCAAAAGCGTCAAAGGGGCTTTCCTCTCTTTTTGGAAAACCGCTGATCCCTTTGTACTGGCGCAGGGTATGGAACTGATCGCGTCGGCCGGTAATCAGCTTGTGGGTATACGCCTGATGTCCAACATCCCAGACCAGCTTGTCTTCGGGTGTATTGAAAACATAATGGATGGCCAGGGTGAGTTCGACCACTCCAAGGCAGGGTGCCAGGTGTCCACCGGTTTGCGAAACTGTGTGGATGATCGTTTGTCTGATTTCTACTGCCAGCTTCTCGAGTTGGTCCAGTGAGAGTTTTCTCAGCTCAACCGGTGAATCGATGCTGTCTAAAATTGGGGTCTGGCTCATTATTGCCTTTTCCTCCGGGGTTACCCTTGCGGGAGTCCGGTTAGTTGTTCCGTTCGTAAATATACCGGGCAAGGGCACGGAGCGGCTCGGCTTTGGCATCAAAAAATTCCAGGGCGGTCAAGGCTGCATCAACAGCCTCTCCGGCCATAACCTTTGTCTCGGCAACCCCGAAAAAGGCCGGGTAGGTTGCTTTGTTCCGGCTCACGTCAGCTCCTGCGGTCTTGCCGAGATCTTTGGTTGTTCCTTCAACATCCAGTAAATCGTCAACTATCTGGAAGGCAAGGCCGATCTGCATCCCGTACCGGGTCAAGGCAGCAAACTGCTCCTCGGTAGCTTTACCGAAAATTGCCCCTGCTTGCACGGAAGCGGTAATGAGCGCTCCGGTTTTGCAGCCATGAATCAGTTTCAAATGCTCAAAGGGAATTGTCTGTCCTTCGGCAGCAAGATCCAGTGACTGACCGCCGACCATGCCTTCCGGACCGATGGCCTTGGCGATAAGATTGATCATCCTGATCTGGTTAACAGGGGAGATGCCCTGTTGGACATCGGGATGGGTCAGCAACTCAAAGGCGAAACTGAGCAGCCCATCTCCGGCAAGGATGGCTTCGGCTTCGCCGAATACCACATGGCTGGTTGGTTTTCCGCGGCGGAGATCATCATTGTCCATGGCCGGTAGATCGTCATGGATAAGGGAATAGGTGTGAATGCATTCCAGGGCGCAGGCCACGGGCAAGAGATGTTTGGTTTCAGCGTGCAACGCCTCTGCTGTTGCCAGGGCAAGAATAGGGCGGATCCTCTTGCCTCCGGCGAAAAGACTGTAGCGCATGGCCTTGATATGGATGGCAAGAGGCCCTTGCTCTGTCAGCATATAGCGGGCCAGGGACTGTTCGACAACTGCGCATTGTTCTGTAAGGTATTTTTTGAATTCCATAAAAATAAAAATTATATTGGTCTCAAAGGAAACAGAGGTTAGATGCTCTCTTCATCCGAAGACGTGTTCGAGGCGATAAAAGGAACGTTGATGAGCTTGCCGTCTTTTTTTAGAAGGAGGTCAACTTTTTGTTGTGCTTCCTCAAGCTTTTGGTTGCACAACTCGGCCAGTTTTATTCCTTCGTCGAATTTTTTCAGGGATTTTTCGAGACTCAGGTCGCCGTTTTCCAGATCCTTGGTGATTTGCTCAAGCGATTCAAGGGCTTCTTCAAAAGATTTTTTAGACATGATCCCTCCCGAGGTGTATCAGAAAAAGATGATCCCCGTGTGTCGGCAAATATGAGTTGAATTATACAAAATAAATGAAGTTGCGCTTATGGGCAATGTCTTTCCAAAAAAACATGAGTATGGTACGTTGTTCCGGCATCGCTTAATCATGTCTGTACGGCCCAAAACGCTTTATCAGAAGAAATATTTTCATGTCATACACCCTGCAGGATCTTCTCCCTCAATTCAGTCGCTGGCTTTCCGTTGAAAAGGGTTACTCCCTGAAGACTGTTGAAAGCTATGGGCGTGATCTTGCCGAATTTGCGAGTTTTATTGAGGTTGGACATGATGTCCGCCAGATTGAGTCCCGTGTCGTCCGGTCCTTTGTGTATGCCTTGAACGGAAAAAACAAAGGCAGTTCCGTTGCCAGAAAGCTTTCCGCCCTCCGTACCTTTTTTCGCCATCTTCTTCGCGAGGGAATTATAACCCACGACCCGGTAGCTCCTATTGCCACACCGAAGCAGGAAAAGCATATGCCTGTTTTTCTTACGGTTGACGAGGTTTTCTCTTTGCTGGATATGCCGGGAGACGAGGATGCTTTTGGATCTCGGGACCGGGCTATTCTTGAAATTCTCTACTCCACAGGTGTGCGGGTTGCCGAGCTTGCGGCTCTTGACCTTGACCGTCTTGATTCGGATGAGGGTATGCTCCGGGTAACCGGCAAAGGCAATCGTGAACGCCTTGTACCGGTGGGCAACCCGGCATTGGAAGCCTTGAGTCAGTATCTTCCTCAGCGTACGCTGTTGACCAGAGAACGGATCGCTCGGGGAGAAGCGCCTGAAAACAAGGCGGTTTTTTTAAACCATCGGGGGGTGCGGCTTACCACCCGAAGCATCGAAAGAATTGTGAAAATGTATTCTCAGCGGGCCGGTATTGCTGCCCGGGTCACGCCCCATGCCCTGAGGCATTCTTTTGCCACCCATTTACTGGAAATGGGGGCTGACCTGCGAACGGTGCAGGAGCTGCTGGGGCATGTCAGCCTTTCGACTACCCAAAGGTATACCCATTTGAATATGGATCACCTGAGCGAAGTATACGACAGGGCGCATCCAAAGGCGAAACAATGAAAGTTATACGGTGTTTAGTGAATGACTGTTTGGATGTGAACAGTATTTTTTGGGAGGACTTGCGTTGAAGATCAGATCGACCACAATCGTTGCCGTCCGGCACAAGGGTGAAGTGGCTCTTGCCGGAGACGGTCAGGTGTCACTGGGCAATACCATCATGAAGCATGAGGCGCGTAAAGTACGCCGCCTGTATGAGGGCAAGGTCATTACCGGATTTGCCGGTTCCACGGCCGATGCTTTCACCCTCTTTGACCGGTTGGAGCAAAAGCTTGAGCAATACAACGGCAACCTGATGCGTGCTGCAGTTGAGCTGGCTAAGGACTGGCGTACTGACAAGATGCTCAGAAAGCTTGAAGCATTTTTGGTGGCGGTGGACAAGCATCACTCTCTGCTCCTGTCCGGAACCGGCGACGTGATCGAACCGGACGACGGGGTGCTGGCAATCGGTTCGGGCGGGCCATATGCCCAGGCAGCGGCCAAGGCTCTGGTGGCGCACAGCGCTCTTTCGGCAGAGGAGATTTGCCGGGAGGCAATGCGGATTGCCGCTTCTATTTGTATTTATACCAATGACCATGTTGTTGTGGAAAAGATGGCTGCCGAATAAAAAGAGGTGTACCCATCTGATTTTAATAAGGAAAATTTCTCAATGGAATCCATGAACACCCTGACTCCCAGGCAGACCGTGGCTGAACTGGACCGGTACATCATCGGTCAGGATGCCGCCAAGAAATCCGTGGCCATTGCCCTGCGTAACCGCTGGCGGCGGCAGCAGGTGCCAATGCCCCTGCGTGAAGAGATAGCGCCTAAGAACATCATCATGATCGGTCCCACCGGGGTCGGAAAAACCGAAATCGCCCGCAGGCTTGCCAGTTTGGCCCAGTCGCCGTTTCTCAAGGTGGAGGCCTCGAAGTTCACCGAGGTGGGGTATGTGGGGCGGGATGTGGAGTCCATGATCCGCGATCTGCTGGATCTTGCCATCAATATGGTGCGTGAGGAGGCTCGGGAGCAGGTGACCCTCAAGGCGGCGGAGCAGGCGGAGGAACGGATGCTCGACCTGTTGGTGCCCCCGCGCCCGACCCCTTTGGGGCAGGTCACACCCATGTCGGAAAGAACCGATGACCCCGACCGGTCGAAGGAAGCGGTTGATTCGACCAGGGAAAAATTCCGGCAGATGCTCAGGGACGGCAAGCTTGATGAAAAACAGGTGGAGATGGAGATTGATCAGTCTCAGTCGCTGCCCATGATCGAAATACTCTCCCACGGCAGCAGCGGAATGGACGATATGGAATCCGGCCTCAAGGACGTGTTCGGCAAGATGTTTCCCAAGAAAACCCAGCGGCAGCAGATGCAGGTGAAAGACGCCATGGAGGTGCTCAAGAAGCGGGAGGCCGAAAGGCTGATCGACATGCAAAGCGTTACCAAACTTGCCATCCGGCGCACCGAGCAGTCAGGGATCATCTTTCTCGATGAGATCGACAAGATCGCCTCACGCCAGGGTGGCTCCGGTCATGGGCCGGAGGTTTCCCGTGAAGGCGTGCAGCGCGACCTGCTGCCCATCGTCGAAGGCTCTATAGTGACCACTAAGCACGGTATGGTCAAAACCGATCATATCCTTTTTATCGCCAGCGGCGCCTTCCATCTCTGCAAACCATCCGACCTGGTTCCTGAACTGCAGGGGCGTTTCCCTATCCGGGTTGAGCTCAATGCTCTTGGTGAGGAGGAGTTCTACCGGATTCTCACGGAACCGCAGAATGCTCTGATCAAGCAGTACATCGCCCTCATGTCCACCGAAGGGATCGCCCTTGAGTTTGCCGAGGAGGCCATCAGGGCCATGGCCAAGATTGCTGCCACAGTGAACCGGAAAACCGAGAATATCGGGGCCAGGCGGCTGCACACCATTATGGAGCGGTTGCTTGAGGAACTCTCTTATGACGCCACCGACCGGGCAGATAAAAAGTTTCTGGTCACAGCCGAATATGTGAAAAAGCAGTTGCAGGACATCTCGGAAGACGAGGATTTGAGCCGGTTTATTTTATAGCAGCCAGTTGAAAGCGTTACGCTTACAGATTTTAAAGGCGACCAATATGATTGAACACGATTTGAAATACTGTCCCAAGTGTCGGGATGAGTACCGTCAGGAAATGGATACCTGTGCTGCCTGCAAGCTGACCCTTGTCTTGGGCACTGACCTGCTGGCTATGGGAAAAAACTCGCCAAGCCGGACCCGGAAAGGACCGCTGACTCCGGAAGACCATCTGGTGATTATTTTTCAGGGATCTCTGAGTGACCTCAAGCACCTTAAAATGTTGCTTGAAGCGGAACAAATAGGAGCCATGATCAGCAAGGAAGGTGGTGGTTGCTCCACCGGCGGCTGTGCGCCAAAATTTGATCTGCAGGTTCGGCAGGAAGAATTGACGGATGCTTTGCAGGTGATTGCCGAAGAGCATCGCAGGGCAACCGTTTTGGCTGAGCACGATACTGCCCATGCCGAGGCTGTTTTTAACCCGGAGGCCAAGGAGGCGGTTTGCCCGGCCTGCGGGTTTGGTTTTGCAACCACTACGACGACTTGCCCGGATTGCGGCCTCTGTTTCGGTTGAAAAAATCTACGGTA
>JAHJTI010000204.1 GCA_018829945.1 Pseudomonadota bacterium
AACTTGCAGAGAATGGAATATACCAGTTGTTTTCCGCTTTTCGCAACAACAGCCTGGACTATGCGACTTTTTATAAAAACATGGACGAAAACCTTGCGTTCAGGAGTTTGCGCAGCACGCTTCAGACCAAAAACAGCCGCTATCTCAATGACGACCCCACAAACATAGAGCGGGTGCTTACCTCCGCAGGACCTGAAAAACGTCATAATGTCGTGTTGATCATGGTGGAAAGTCTGAGCGCGGAGTATCTCGGAACTTTTGGTAATACCGAGGGGCTTACCCCGAACCTTGACGCCTTAGCAAGGGATGGCCTGCTGTTCAATCGATTATACGCCACCGGCACCCGCACTGTCCGTGGGATGGAAGCTGTCACGCTATCCGTGCCGCCGACGCCCGGACAATCCATAGTCAAGCGGCCGGATAACGCCAAGATGTTTTCCCTGGGATACGTTTTTCGAAAAAAAGGGTATGACACCCGGTTTTTTTATGGCGGATTCGGGTATTTTGACAATATGAATGCCTTTTTCGGCGGGAATGGTTTTGATGTTACCGACCGCAGTAATCTCAGCGCAGAAGAGATCTCCTTTGCCAATATCTGGGGGGTGTGCGACGAAGATATCCTGGGGCGAGCTGTGCGGGAATTCGACGACTCCGCAAGACGGAAAAAACCTTTTTTCGGGTACGTGATGACCACCTCCAATCACAGGCCTTTCACCTATCCCGAGGGGAAAATAGATATCCCCTCAAAAACCGGCCGATCAGGGGGAGTCAAGTACAGCGATTATGCCATCGGTAAATTTATCGAAGAGGCGCGGCATCATTCGTGGTTTGACAACACCATTTTTGTTGTTGTCGCCGATCATTGTGGCGGAAGTGCCGGGCGCCAGGAAATCCCGGTGCAAAGATATCATATTCCCATGATCTTTTATGGGCCGGGTATTATCAAGTCGGGTGTAAACAGTACCATGGCAAGCCAGATAGACCTCGGCCCCACCCTGTTTGGCCTTCTTCAGTGGCAATACCACAGCAAATTTTTCGGCAAGGATATCCTGGCGTCTGATTTCACCCCGCGCGCCTTTATCGGGAATTACCAGCGACTTGGCTATCTGGAAAATGGGTATCTGGCCATCCTCAATGAACGACAGGGGATTGCCCAGTATCAGGTGGCCAGCGAAACCATGCAGGATGCGGTGCTGGTCCCGATTTCCGAGAAAAAGGAACTGAGCGAGAAGGCGATTTGTGCCTATCAGGGGGCAAGCCTGTTGTATAAAAGGGATTTGGACCGTTGGTCCGGAGATGGGGGTCAGTCGGCCGTGATAGGGCAGGTCGCGAGGAAGGGTATTCCCTCCGGCAATGAAAAAAGGGGGATTTAAGCATGGACTTCCTCACCGCTTTGTTATAATGAGGTGACTGTTTGCTTGTGGAGATTCTTGTCCATGTGCGCCGGCTTGTTGGTTGAGTAAAATAGTATTCGAGGCTGAAAAGAGAGTTTCCATGGGTAAGGATGAAATTTTTGTGACCCCGCAGGGTACGGTGGCTGATTTTAGTTTTGATGCGAAAACCGCGGCTGTATTTGATGACATGCTGGTCCGCTCGGTCCCTTTATACCCAGAAATGCAGCGGATGATGTCCCAGCTAGCCCGGGATTTTGCGGTGCCGGGAACCAATGTCTACGACCTGGGATGTTCTACCGGTACGACCTTGATTCATCTTGACCCGGTCCTGCCCAAAGGCGTTCGGTTGGTGGGGTGCGACTACTCCGCCGCAATGCTCGAAAAAGCAGGGGAAAAGCTTAAGGAATATGGCATGCAGCATGAGTACGCACTTGAACGCATGGACCTTAATAAAGAGGTGCGGGTCGAAAACGCCTCGGTGGTGATCATGAATCTCACTCTGCAATTTGTGCGGCCCTTGAACCGGGATCGTCTGATTCAGAATATCGCCAGGGGAGTCAACGAAAACGGCTGCTTGATTCTCATTGAGAAGGTGTTGAGCCGGGATTCCCTGCTCAATAGATTCTTTATCAAGTATTATTATGACTTTAAGGAAGCAAACGGCTACAGCAAACTTGAGATCAGCCAGAAACGCGAGGCCTTGGAGAATGTACTCATTCCCTACCGGGTGCAGGAAAACGAGGAACTGGTGTTGCAGAATGGCTTCAGCCAATGCGAGATCTTTTTCAAGTGGTACAATTTCTGCGGGTATATTGTGCGCAAGTAAGAACGTACAGTCCGGCCAAAGGCAAGGCCGGGTTCTTTTGCTGTCTTCTCAATGGTCCTTGCTATCCTCTATTCGTCGTATAACTCGGGCGTGTGCCGGATGATCTGGGCATCAACCAGATAGATCACATCCTCGGCGATGTTGGTCGCGTGGTCGGCGATCCTTTCCAGATGCCGCCCAACCGAGAGAACGTGGAGAAGGTTGTTCACGTGCTCGGTGTCAGTGGTGAGCATCCCTTTGAGCTTGGTGTACATCTCCCGGTTCATGGCGTCCATATTGTCGTCCGCCGCCCGGATCTGGTGAGCCAGCCGCACATCGTGATTGATCAGGGAGTCAATGCTTTCCGTGACCATTTTTTCGGCAAGATTGACCATGGCGGACAGGTCAAAGGGAATCTCAAACTTATCCTGCGCGGCGAGGAACAATCCCCGTTCGGCGATATTGACAGCAAGATCACCGATTCGCTCCAGATCGCTGTTGATTTTCAGCGCTGCCACGATGAATCGCAGGTCGATGGCCACCGGCTGATACAAAGCGAGAATTTTCAGGCAATCCTCCTCGATATCCACCTCCATGTCATCGATTTCCCGGTCTCCCTTGATCACCGCGTTTGCTTTGCCAGGGTCACGGTTGATCACGGAAAGCGTGGCCTGATATACCCGGTCTTCCACCGCTTCGCCCATGGCGATGATCTTGGCCTTCAGTTTGTCGATATCGTGCTGCATGTGTTTTGGCATGACGTTTACTCCACCTGTCTGTTCAGTTGCACTGCCAAATAGTGATGATTGATGTTTCCTGGTTGAATAGTCCTAATTCCACGCTCAACCGAAGCGCCCGGTAATGTAATCTTCCGTTTGTTTTTGCTGCGGGTTGGTAAATATTTTAGGGGTAGCATCGCATTCAATCAGGCGTCCTTCATAGAAAAAGGCGGTGTAATCGGATACCCGTGCGGCCTGTTGCATGTTGTGGGTGACGATGACGATGGTGTAGTTGGTGCGCAGTTCGCCGATCAGGTCCTCGATCCGTGTGGTCGATTTAGGGTCAAGAGCCGAGGCCGGTTCGTCCATGAGCAGGATCTTAGGTCCCACGGCCAAGGCTCTGGCGATGCAGAGACGCTGCTGCTGGCCGCCGGACAGTCCCATGGCATTGGCGTGCAAGCGATCCTTGACCTCATCCCAGATGGCGGCCTGCTGCAAGCTTTGCTCCACTATTTCCGTGAGGCGGCTGTGGTCTTTTTCGCCGTGAATTCGTGGGCCGTAGGCAACGTTGTCGAAGATTGACTTGGGGAAGGGGTTTGATTTCTGGAAAACCATTCCCACCTCCTTGCGGAGTTCCACGACATCCGTGCCCGGGGCATAGATGTTTTTCTGGTTAATAAAAATGTTTCCTATAACCCGGCTGAGGGGGATGGTGTCGTTCATCCGGTTCAAGCATCTGAGAAAAGTGGACTTGCCGCAACCGGATGGTCCGATCAGGGCCGTGACCTGCTTGGCCGGAATCAGGAGCGAGATGTCAAAAAGCGCCTGGGTAGGACCATAGTAAAAGTTGACCTGGTTGGTGGTGATGACCATTTCCATGTCTTTGGGATAAATAGAGTTTTCTACCATCGGAATTTTTTCCTGAAATGTGTTCGAATGAGTATCGCGCCAAGGCTCAAGCCCAAAACCAGTAGGAGGAGAATCAGGGCTGTTCCGTATTGCATATGCCTGATCCGTTCCGCCTCCGGATGCTGGGTGGCAAGGATGTACAGATGATAGGGCAGGGCCATGACCTGATCGAAAACAGACTTGGGCAATCTGGGGAGATAAAAAGCCGCTACGGTCAGGAGAATGGGGGCGGTTTCACCCGCTGCCCGGCCAATGCCGAGGATCGATCCGGTTATCATGCCGGAAAGGGAATAGGGCAGAATGTTGGTGCGGATCATTTCCCATTTGGTGGCGCCCAGCGCCAGGCTTGCATCGCGAAATCCTTTGGGAACGGCCCGCAGCGACTCTTCACTGGCCACGATAATAGTGGGCAACACCATGCAGGCCAGGGTCAGGCTGCCGGCCAGGATTGAAGGGCCGAAGCCGCAAAACAACACAAAAATCCCAAGACCGAAAAGGCCAAAGACAATGGAGGGAACCCCGGCCAGGGTGATAATGGCCAGACGGATCAGGCTGTTAAACTTGCCCTGATCCGCATATTCGGCAAGATAGATCGCTCCGCCGACCCCCAGGGGGAGACAGATGGCAATGGTCCCCACCACCAGATAAAAAGTACCGATAATGGCCGGGAAAATGCCGCCTTCTGCGCCGCTTCTCCGCGGGAAACTGCTGACGAACTGCCAGTTCAGGGCCGAGATGCCGTTTTTGATGATGTCGAACAGGATATAGCCGATTATCACAACAATGGCGTAGGTGATAAGCCTCAGGGAAAGGAGGATGACTTTGTCAGTGGTGTTATTAGTCACTTATCAGCCTCGCACGCTGTAAAACTGCGAAAATCCGCTTTGCCGACGTTCAGTACCCCTGTGACTTTTATTTTTTCTTGCACGAGTGTTTTCATTTCATCATGCCGTATTTTTTCAGCACGCGCTGTGCAATGATGTTGAGTCCAAAGGTGATGACCAGCAGGATAATCCCGATCCAGAAAAGCGCCTGATAATGTACGCTGCCAAAAGGAACTTCTCCCATCTCCGCGGCGATGGTTGCGGTCATGGTCCGCACCGATGCCAGGGGGGAGACGGTGAGAATGGCTGAATTGCCGGTGACCATCAGCACGGCCATGGTTTCCCCGATAACTCTGCCGATTCCCAGCATGACCGCAGCCACGATTCCCGGTAGCGCAGCAGGCAGGGTAACCCGGAAGATGGTCTGCAGATGGCTGGCCCCGAGAGCAAGGGAGGCGTTTTTCAGGGCGTACGGCACGCTGACCAAGGCATCCTCGGAAAGGGAGATGATGGTGGGAATGGCCATGAGCGAGAGGAGCAGGGCGCCGGTTAAGGCGGTGAGGCCTGTGCTGAGGCCGAAAACCGCTTTGATGAAGGGCGCCACCACCAGCAAACCGAAAAAGCCAAGAACCACGGAGGGGATGCTGGCCAGGATCTCAATAAACGGCTTGAGGAATTCGCGTTCGGCAGGCCGGGCAATTTCTGCGATGTAAATGGCAACCAGCACGGATATAGGCACTGTGACCAGCATGGCCAGAGCGGTAACCAGGGCCGAGCCGGAAAGCAGAGGACCAACGCCGAAAAGTTCCTGCTGAAAGGAAACCGGAATCCATTGGCTGTCCCAGAGCTTGTCCAGCCCTGGCTTAAGCGCAAAAGGTCCGGCCTCCTTGAACAGGAAGAGGAAAATCAGGCAGACGACAAGGACGCTGGTCGAGGCGGCGCTGACCAGCAGCCACCGCATCAGCTTGTCGGTTATGAAGAGTTTACGAGACCGGGACATATCCCGTTTCTCTCACAATCTTTTGCCCTGCCGGACTCAGGCAGAAGTCGATGAATTGTTTCGTTGCATCCTTTGGCTCACCGTTGGTGTAGAAGAACAGGGGGCGGGAAACAGCGTAGGCTCCGGAACGAACAGTTTCTTCGCTGGGGACCACCGGTCCGGACTGATCATTGGCCTGCACCCCAAGCGTTTTAACAGTGCCTTGTGCTTCGGCTGCAAAACCCAAACCCACATAAGCGATGGCTCCTCGGTCGGCAGCTACGGACTGCACCAGTGCTGAAGTGCCGGGCAGCAACCGTGCGGAGGGACTGAAGTCCTCCTTGTTTAAAACATGCTCCTGGAAGAAAACAAAGGTCCCGGAGCTGGATTCGCGGGACAAGAGAAGAATAGGGGTGTCAGCGCCGCCGACTTCCTTCCAGTTGGTCACCTTTCCTGTATAGATCAATCGCAGTTGGTCGATAGTCAGGTTGTTCACCAGGTTTTCCGGGTGCACGATCAAGACGATGCCATCACGGGCCACCGAAATTTCCAAAGGGGTAATGTTGTTTTCTTTGGCGAGTTTTAATTCTTTTTCCTTCATGCCCCGGGAAGCCGCGCAGATATCGGTGGTGCCGTTGATCAGGGCGGCGATGCCGGTGCCGGAGCCACCGCCGGTCACGGAAATGTCAATATCGGCATGAGCTTTCATGAATTCTTCCGTCCAGGAACTGACCAGGTGAACCATGGTGTCGGAACCCTTGATGGAAAGGGATTGGACGGACGCGGATTGCTGCGAGGGGCCGGAATCGCAGCCGGTTAGTGCAGTTGCGAGCAGCAGGCCAAGAGCCAAGGCGACTTTTTTCATGATCTCCTCCGTATAGAATGGACGTATTGGTAAAAGAAGCCGGCGCCTTTGTGCGGTGCGGCGCCGGTGTCTGTAACCCTTTGAATTTGCGGGAGCCGGACGAATCAAATCCTGCACTGCCCCGATACCAGAAATCAGAGGTATTTGCCAGTAAAAATTATACCGAAGATTGTCGTGAGTGCGTGCAAAAAAAAGAGAGGCGTCCGATGCATGGGCAAAAAAACGACCCGGTTCTGTGCAGATAGCGGAGTCGCGATGGGGTCAACTTTCGATAGGCAACCACCCTGGCGGAAAACCCATATGCTAAAAGATCCGGAAAGGCAATGTTCCATCCCAAGCATAAGGGAAGTCGATGGTGCGGGTTTTTTCAAGGTGGTAGCAGGTCATGGTTTTTTCGCGACAATCTCATGTGCCGGGTTTGCGGGCGTATGTCGGTGCTTGCGCAGCATGTAGTAAAGGACCGGCACCGCCATGCGGCTGATCAGAAGCGAGGCGATCTCCCCGAACATCAGCGAGATGGCGAGCCCCTGGAAGATCGGGTCGGCAAGGATAACCGAGGCCCCCACCACCACGGCCAGGGCGGTAAGAAGCATGGGCCGGAAACGGATCGCCCCGGCTTCCACTACGGCTTCTTCAAGCGGAAGACCGTGACTGATGCGCAGTTCGATGAAGTCCACGAGGATGATGGAGTTGCGCACCACGATCCCGGCTCCGGCCATGAAGCCTATCATGGAGGTAGCAGTGAAAAAGGCGCCGAAACCCCAGTGAGCGGGAAGAATGCCGATCAGTGAAAAGGGGATTGCCGCCATCACTACGAGCGGCACGGTGTAATCCTTGAACCAGCCCACCATGAGCATGTAAATGAGGATCATCACCGCGCAGAAGGCGAGCCCGAGGTCCCGGAAGACCTCCAGGGTGATGTGCCACTCACCGTCCCATTTGATGGCCGGTTCGAGTTCGGAAAAAGGCTGTTTGAGGTTGTATATCGTGATGGCCTTTTGCTCTCCCCCGTATTCCCGGCCGTCGAGTTCGGCAAGTTTTTTGTTCAAGGCAAAGATGGCATATACCGGGCTTTCCGCAGCGCCTGCCACATCGCCTGTCACATAGATAACCGGCTTGAGGTTTTTTCGGTAGATGGGCTGATCAATGGGCGTCTGGCTGATCGTGACCAGTTCCCGCAGGGGGACCAGCGGGCCGGACGGGTTCAGGCCGGAGCGGAGTTGGATGTTTAAAATGTTTTCGACCCGTGCCCGCTGTGCTCGGGGCAGCTCAAGCACAATGCTGATCCCTTCCTTGTCGTTGGGCTGATGGAAAAGAGAGACGGCCAGTCCCTTGACCGCCAGATCGACGGTTTGGCTGATCTCGCCTTCGGAAATACCGTTGAGGGCTGCTTTTTCCGTGTTGACCGTAATAACGGTCTTGAGTCGCTCCGTCTCCCGGTACCAGTCCACATCGACAACTCCTTCCGTGGCAGTCAGAAGATCCTTGACCCTGGTGGCCAACTGCACCCGTTGATCATCGGTTTGACCGTAAATCTCGGCAACCAGAGTCTGCAGCACCGGAGGTCCCGGCGGGACTTCGGCTACAGCCACGGCAGCCCCGTATTTTTCAGCAATGGCCGCTACCTGAGGCCGGATGCGCTTTGCAATATCGTGGCTCTGGGCTTTACGCTCGCTCTTGGGCAAGAGATTGATCTGGATATCTGCTAAATGAGCGCTGTTACGCAGGTAGTAATGGCGGACCAAACCGTTGAAGTTGTAAGGTGAGGCAGCCCCGGCATACACCTGATAGTTGATCACCTCCGGTTCCCGGCCGACGACTGCGGCCATCTCCCTGGCCGCCCGGGTGGTTGCTTCCAGAGGAGAGCCTTCAGGCATATCCAGAATAATCTGGAACTCGCTCTTGTTGTCAAAGGGCAGCATCTTGACCTTGACCATCCCGAAATAAACCATGGAGCACGAGCCCAGAAGCAGGGCGATAATGCTCAGGAAAAAAATGAAGCGCCAACGGGCCTGGTTAAGGAGCGGATCCATGGCCTTGTGGTAGAGGCGGGTGAAGAAATCATCCGGGGCGTGGTCCTGAAGGTCTTGCTGCTCTGTTTCTTCTGCCTCGAGGGAACACTCCGCCGGGGAGCAATTCTTTTTCAGTACCCGCACCGCAGCCCAAGGTGTAACGGTGAAGGCGATGATCAGCGAAAAGATCATCGCCGCGGAGGAGCCGATGGGGATCGGCCGCATATAGGGCCCCATCAATCCGCCGACAAAGGCCATGGGCAGAATGGCGGCGATCACCGCCCAGGTGGCGAGGATGGTCGGGTTGCCCACCTCGTTTACCGCCTCAATGGCGATGGTGAGCAGCGGTTTTCGAGTGTTTGAAGGGAGCCGGAGGTGGCGGACTATATTTTCCACCACCAC
>JAHJTI010000205.1 GCA_018829945.1 Pseudomonadota bacterium
AATCCGCATTATCGAATCGTTTTATGAGTTGAACCAGAAAGTCCTTGAAATAAGAAGGCATGAAAAAAATTATTTTTTGCTCAATGACCGGAAAGATCTGCTGAACGCCCTCGACTATGTTGATCAGGTCAGAGCTTCCATTGTCGCGGTGAGGGCGGTTCTGCTTGAAAACCAGATCGAGCTTGAATCCTTGTACAACAAGGAGCTTAGCCAGTATGAAGCGATTTCCCGCCACCTTTTGCAGGATAATTTGTCCGCAAGAAACAAGCAGTCTCTGGAAAATGCCCTGCGCAAGCACGGTCAGGATATCACCAGGATTATTTTCGACATGGATACCAGGGCGCGGGTCCGGGTTGAGCGTGAGGTTGCCGGCTACCAGAAGTCCGCGGTACTAATTCTTGTTCTGGCCGTGGCTCTTGGCTCTGTGCTGATTCTCTACATGATGCGTTGGATTATGCGGCCTCTCGCTGCCATCCGTGAGGCTTCGGCCAGGATCATGCAGGGGGAGATGGCCTCTATCCCGGTAAATGACGAGGTCCGCTGCTCTGTGGAAGGTATTGAACTGGTGAACTCCCTCAATCTTATGCTCCATGCCCTGAACATGAAGCAAAGCCAGTTGGTGCAGTCGGAAAAACTCGCGGCCATCGGCAAGGTGACCGCCGGCATCGCTCACGAGATCAACAATCCTTTGAACAATATCTCCCTCACCGCCGAGGTGCTGCTTGAAGACCTTCCCAATCTGGAGTGCAGCGAACGGATGGATATGGTGCGCGACATTCTGGTGCAGTCGGACCGGGCCCGGGAGGTGGTGCACCATCTGCTTGAGTTTTCCCGTACCCGAAAGAGCAATACCATGGAGTTGGTCGATCTTGTCGCCCTGGTGGAGAATTCCATTCCCCTGGTGAAAAACCAGTTTCGCCTGGCCGGAATCGTCTATCACTATGAGCATCCTGATCAACCGGTTCTGGTCAGCGGCAACCCGAACCATTTGCAGCAGGTATTGGTCAATCTGATGCTCAATGCGGTTCAGGCCATGCAGCCGGACGGCCATCTTGACCTTGCTGTGGGCGGAGGTGAAGCTGAGGCCTGGATAGTGGTCAGCGATACCGGTGCCGGTATTTCTTCCGAGGCATTGACCCATATCTTTGATCCTTTCTTCACCACGAAAAATGAGGGTACCGGGTTGGGCCTTTCGTTGAGTTACGCCATTGTCAAGGATCACGGCGGTGATATCGTTGTGGACAGCGAACAGGGTAAAGGCACGACTTTCAGGCTCACCTTCCCCCGCCTCTTCGGGAACGCATAAGATGAATTTTCCAGCCAATCGGTCCGCATGGGACAAATCCCGGGACCACGCCTCGTTTGCCGTTTCTTTTCGTTTGTTTCGACGGTTGCTTTTCTTGAACAATGCGGTGCTTGAGAAAATCGGCCGTATGGAAAGCGCTCTGGCTGGAGAATATGTCTTTGACCGAAAATTCTTGAGCGAAGTCGTGACTGAGTTGAACGATCTGGTGCGGGAGGTCGTTTCCTGCCTGGGAAATCTTACCGGCAACCGCTATCTTGCTCTGTATGACCGCTATGAAGAGCTCGCTGGAAAGCTTTCCGGGTTGGCTCTTGAATATGCCGGGCCGTACGACCGAAGCTTCACCCTTGCCTATGAGCTGATCAACAGCGATTTCGAGGAATTGGTCGGCGGCAAAAACGCCACCTTGAGCGAAATACGCAACCGCCTGCATCTGCCGACTCCGGATGGGTTTGCCATAACGGCTGCCGCTTACCGGGAGTTTATGGAGGATAACGGACTGTTTGACGCCATTGACGCCATCTGTCAGGCATCGGGTTCCAACCGGGACCGTTCCCACAGTATCGGCCGTCTTCTTGATCAGGCTCGTTTCCCGGAATTGCTGGTCACAGCAGTGCGCGAGGAGTTGAAACAATTATTTGACAGGGTGGGCGGTTCGGCACCGTTGGCTGTCCGCTCAAGCGGGGTGGGCGAGGATGCGAAATCCCGAAGCTTTGCCGGCCAGTTCAGCTCAATGCTCGAAGTGCGACCCGAGTTGTCCTCTGTTCTTACTGCCTACCGGCAGGTAATTGCCTCCCGTTTCTCGGTCGCGGCCCTGGAGTATCTCGGACCAGTTGCCGACAGCAGGGAGATACCCATGTGCGCCGGGGTGCAGCCCATGATCCAATCGCGCACCGCCGGGGTGACATACAGCCGCAATCCGGATTCGCCTGAAAAAAATCATCTGCTCATAACATCTCTTCGCGGCTCGGCCCACGATCTTGTTGCCGGCCGCCGACAGGCGGACCGTTTTATCGTGAGCCGGGTTTGGCCATTTCCCCCGCTTACCAGTGAGATTGTTGCGGACCACTCATTTGCCCTGCACAAGGGGGGGGTCGATATGCTGGCCAACGGTTTACGCCGTGGCTCCGCTAGCCTTACTCCCAAAGAGTTGGCCAAACTTGCAGAACAGGCGTTGTTGCTTGAAAAGACCTTTGGCGAGCCGCAGGATATCGAGTGGGCTCTGGCTGACGAGCCGGTGATTCTCCAAAGTCGATCCCTCTCCCTGCCCGCCAAACCGCCGCCGCTTCCAGGAGCGTTGGCTGCGGAGCTGGCTGCCGCCACGCCGCTCATATCCGGGAAAGGTCAGGTCGCCCAGCTCGGCATTGCGGCCGGCAAGGTGGTGCATGTGGATCAGAACACCGATCCGGAGCAGTTCCCGGTTGGCGCCATAGCCGTGGCGCGGTTCCCCAGTCCGCAACTGAGTCCTATCGTCTGGCGAGCAGCGGCGATCATTACCGAGATCGGCGGCCCCACCGGTCATCTGGCCACCATAGCCCGCGAATACCGAACCCCGGCTCTGTTTGGAACCAACGAGGCGATCAAGCTCCTTGCTGAAGGCGCTGAGATTACGGTGGATGTGGAAAATAAACAGGTTTATCAGGGGATCATTGAAGGGTTGATAAGACTGCACGACGTGGAACAGGATGATTACCAAACCTCCAAGGAACTGCGCATCCTGCGTCGGATACTTCGTTGGGTGGCACCTATTACTCTGGTCGATCCAGCCTCTCCTGATTTTCAGGCGGAAAACTGCCTCACCTTCCACGACATCCTCCGCTTTGCCCATGAAAAAGCCATTGACGCGCTCATTAATTTTCATGCCGGGCAGAGCGGCTCTCATGATGTGCTGAGCCGTCCGGTACATCTGCCTATCCCGCTGAAATTGCGGATTATCGACCTGGGCCAGGGTTTGAGGCCGGATGTACCGGTAAAGGGCGAAATCAGCATGGAAATGCTCAACAGCAGGCCGCTGAACGCCATCCTCAACGGTTTTCTCAAGGATGACCAAGGAGACAGGGAACCGGCGGGGCTTGGTTTTAAGGATATCCTTTCCGGAATCAGCAAACCTATGGCCCTGCTCACAGGCCCATCCTATCCCGGCGACAATCTGGGAATCATCGCGGAGCATTACTGCAACCTCTGCCTGCGCTTGGGCTACCATCTCAATGTGGTGGACGCCTACATGTCGCCGGACCCGGACAATAATTACATCTACTTCCGTTTTGCCGGGGGGATGGCTGAAAAAGCCAAGCGAGAGTGGCGGGCTCGCCTGATCAGCGCCATTCTTTCCGGGCTTTATTTCAAGGTCGAACGTACCGGGGACCTGGTGATCGCCAAGGCCAGAAATCTGGATATCCCGAGGATGGAACGGGTGCTCGGCCGCTTGGGCGAGTTGATATCCTTTACCCGCCAATTAGATGTACGGATGCGCGACGAGGCTGCTATTGAGCAATTTTTTCAACGTTTTCTCGTCAGTGTAAAGCAGGAGCAGGACGAGGTGGGGGAGTAGATGCGACGCTGGCTCAGCCGACATTTTTCAAGGCTGCGCGTAGCCCGCGAGCAGCGGAAAACCGACTCGCAGCATCTGCTCAAAGCTCGCTACCATGTGTTTCGTTCTCTCTTGGGTGCCAACAATCGTGCTGTGGACTGTCTTACGGAAATCAGTATTCATCTGCGTATGCAGGGCGATCCGTCTGGACTTGCCCAATTGGTCCGTCGCCTGATCGAAGAAACCGCCGAAATGATCGCTCAGTTGGAAAATTTGGCCGGTGGCCGGTACCG
>JAHJTI010000206.1 GCA_018829945.1 Pseudomonadota bacterium
AGTTCACCTTGATAAACGGATACTTGGCGCGGCGGGAGGCCTCATGAATGGCTTCAGCCAGGATGTCCTTGCCGGTGCCGGTTTCGCCGGTGATCAGCACCGATGAATCGGTGTGGGCAAGAACCGGCAGCAATTCGAAAATTTCCTGCATCTTAGGACTGTGCCCAAGAAGGCCCTTCGCCGGCCCCATATCCTTTTTACGGCCGATCTCCTGAAACGCGGTGATATCTTCAAGCACAAGAACCAGCGCCTGTCGCCCTTCTCTCGGGTCAGTCACCGGGGTGGCCGTGAAACGCATGGAGATTTTTTTACGATTGAGTCCGAGGATGTCGCCCTCGGCGCTGCAGGCGACCCCGGTCTCAAATGCCTCGCGAAACACCTGTGCGTTTCTGCCGAAACTGCTGTGCAGCACATGGTCGCAATATATACCGCGGACCTCCTCCCCGGAATACCCGGTGATCGCCTCGAGAAAGCGATTCATCATGATGATGGAGAGGTTTTGATCGAGAAGGGCGATACCGTGCGGCACCCCATTAAGGATATCCAGGAGATCAGGAGTGAAGGGTATGGCTTCTGCGGTTTTAGACATTGACATCAAACCATTGCAAAGGATTTGCGAACACACGTTGCCCACAAAAGTGTTTCATATTGTCCCCACATGTTCCAAATACAATATATGCGGGCGGTAAGTCAACATTTTTCTTCACACCGCGCGCAGAGCTGCGCCCCAACGAAACACAAGAAAATCTCCTCGAACCGCCACCCACATGCATACCGAAAAACAAAAAACGAAACCCCCTCCGGTGCGCGCCAATGTTTCACACATACGCCGAAATGTTTCTTATTGTTTCACAATGTTCCCCGTAGCCCTCTTGACTTGGAAGGTTTTTTTATAACATACTGTTTTCATATGGAATTAAACCGTGGCACGATCCTTGTAATATAACAAGACAACAGCACACGAAGTTTCGGTGCCTGGGAAGCATCACAAAAATTACGGAGGTTGCCATGAAAACACTCAACACTTTCCAACAATGGATGACAGCCATCACCTTTGCCGAAGCCGGAGAATGGGAAAGCGCACGCCTCATGACCCCAGTCAGCATCCGGACCAGGGCAATCAACAAATTCCAGAAGATCTTCATGGCTGCGGCTTTTGCCGAAGAGGGACTCCATGCTGAGGCCATTGATCTGGCTGAGGGCCTCAGCTTCCAGGCGCCCAGCGCCGACGACTTTCTTCAGTCGCTCGGCCTGGGCGGAATCCGCATGACCTACGGCGTTTACGCCACCGAATCAGCACAATAGGACCTGAGCCGGGCCAGGTGACCTCTTATGCAGGCGACCGCGCTCATTGCTTCAAGTGACGCAACCTTTGCGGAAACGATGGAAGCCTTGCTGCATCGCTGGGGCATGAAAGTTGAACTGTCCGGCGGCTCCAGACATCCGTCGTCCCTTGAGGCGGAAATTGTTCTGCTCGACATCAGGCAGAACAGCAGCGATGAACTCTCTTTCCTGCTGGCCATCAGGGAAAAAATGCCTGAGGCAGAGATAATACTGATCAACAAGCCGGACAACATCAAGCAGTCCATCGTCGGAATGCAGGCCGGAGCAGCCGATGAACTCATCGCCCCCTTTGACACCACCGCCCTGAAAAACACCATTTCCGCCGCCCTCCGTCGCCGGAAAAAGAGACAGGGGAAGAAATCGCTGTTCAGGAGATTCGGGGACGCCATGGCCGCCGCGACCTTTGCCCAGGCCGGAGAATTTGACACTGCCGTCGCTCTGCTGGACGAGCAGGAAGAAAAAGACCGGTCCTCCTCCGACCGGAAGACACCATAAGGGCTGCTCAGGCGCTGGCCCCCAACCGACCATGAGGACGTTATGGACGACATCAAAATTCTGCTGGTAGACGACGAGGAAGATTTTATCAGAACGTTGTCGGAGCGTCTTGACCTGCGTGATCTTGGCAGCAAAACCGCACTCAACGGCGAACAGGCTCTGGGCTATGTGGGCGAAAAAGAACCGGACGTCATGGTTCTCGACCTGAAGATGCCGGGTATCGACGGCATGGAAGTTCTGCGGCGGGTACGGCAAATATACCCCAACATCCAGGTCATCATTCAAACCGGGCACGGCAACGATCTGGACGAATCCGAAGCACGACGGCTCGGCGTGTTTGATTATCTGAAAAAACCCGTTGATATCGAAATTCTGGTTGAACGGATCAAGGCCGCCCATCAGGCAAAAAAGAATCTGCTGAACAGCTCCGCCACCGCCGCGGCCTTTGCCGAAGCGGGCGAATACGACACCGCCAGGGACCTGTTGAAATAATAACTCCTTGGCAACCTTTTCAGACAGGGCCAGACCTGAATGCGCAAACAGACCGTATCCATAAATCGCCATTTCATCGTCAGCGGCGAAGGAATTGAAATCAGGCCGCTGGGAGTGACCCCTTTGCCCGAAGGGTATCCGCCGGAAGGCAGATTTCCAACCCTGCTTGAGTTGGAACAGGAATATGTGCAAAGGGTTTTGGCCCATGTAGCGGGCAACAAGTCGCGGGCAGCGGCGGTGCTCGGCATAGATCGGGTTTCCCTGTGGCGAAAGCTGAAGAAACTGGAAAGTCTCGCCACTCCTGTTACGCCTCCGCTTCGGGAATACTCCAGCCGCCCATGAAGATGTACACCGCCACCATCTCCGCCAGCGCCCTCAAGGTTCGCTCGCGCGAGTCTTACTACGCACGCCAGAAGCGGCTTTTTTTTCTGGTCATCATTCTGGTTCCCATCATCCCTCTGCTGTTTATCAGCTGGACCGCCTCCCGTTTTTATCAGCAATCATGGATGGATAAGACCACCGTGGAACTGACCAGCCTGGCGAACAGTCGCCGGGAGATCATCGACCTTTTCCTCGACAACCAGAAAAATACCCTGGCCGGATACGCCGAACTATACGACTTTGCCTGGCTGAACACCCCCGGTAACCTTGAGAAACTTTTTAAAGCAATGAACCACCAGGGCGTCATCGTCGATCTGGGGCTCATTACTCAGGATGGCAGCCACCGCAGCTACACCGGCCCATTTGCCGACAACCTGAAAGACAAAAATTACGCCAAGACCCGCTGGTTCGCGGAGGTCATGCAGAGCGGCAACTACATCAGTGATGTGTTCACCGGCTACCGGGGCGTACCCCACATCATCGTTGCAGTGACCGATCCCTCCCGCTCCTGGGTTTTACGGGCCACAATCAACTCCGAACTGTTCAATTCCTTGCTGGCCGGCACTGAGGTCGGACCGGGCGGAGATGCATTTATCCTCAACCAGCAAGGTGAGTTGCAAACGCCAAGCCGGTTAGGCCTCACCGCTCTTCCCCTCGGAGAAGAAGGTCTTCTCGCAACAGACGGCTCCTTGACCATCCATCACTCCCAGGATGCGCTGTATGCCTCCACCGGAATGAAGAACAACACCTGGACCCTGGTCTTGAAAACCGACATCGCCACTTCGCTTGCTGATTTTTACCGGGCGCGGCATCGCGACCGCCTGATCATCGCCGGCGCGGCCTTGCTCATTCTCACCGTTTCCAATTTCCTGGTCCGCTCAATGATGAACAAGATCGAAGGTGCGGACCAGCAACGGATGCAACTTTATGACCGCATCCGCAATTCGGAAAAAATGGCCTTAGTCGGCAGGATGGCTGCAAACGTGGCCCATGAAATCAACAATCCCCTGCAGATCATCGGCGACCAGGCCGGCTGGGTGGACGAGCTGCTGGACGATGAAGATCCCGCGCAGTTGAAAAACAGCGAGGAATACCGGACCGCCTTTGCCAAGATTCGGACCCAGGTCAAGCGGGCAAGCACCATTACCCATCGGCTCCTTGGTTTTTCACGCTCCACCGATGGGTTGAAAACGAAAATCAACATCAATACCCTGGTGGAGGAAACTGTTTCTTTCCTTGAAAAAGAGGCGACAAATCACCGCATCGCCATCCGCCGCAACCTGGACCCCGACCTGCCTGAGATTGTCACCGACAGCACCCAGCTGCAGCAGGTGTTTCTCAATATCTTAAACAACGCCATTGACGCCATCGGCAACGACGGCGCAGTGACCATCAGTTCCAGCCTGAACGAGGGACAACTGGCCGTGGAATTTGCAGACAGCGGACCGGGATTGTCGGAAGAGGCCTTAAAAAAAGTTTTCGACCCGTTCTTCACCACCAAAAAGGCGGGCAGCGGCACAGGAATCGGCCTGTCCATTTCCTACAGCATCGTCGAGCGGCTCGGCGGCGGAATCGAAGTGCGTAACGGCAAACAGGGTGGCTGTATTTTCCGGGTCACCCTGCCGATGGCAGCCTAAAAACCGGGATACATGGAAAGCGGACATGAACGAACTTCCCATTCTGATCGTTGACGATGAAGAGGAATTTGTTTCCACTCTGGTGCAGCGGTTGCGCAAACGGGGCTGGTCCAGCGAGGGAGTGCTCACCGGAGGTGCGGCAATTGCCAAAGCCGTTGACTGCGATTTCGGGGTGGTGCTTTTGGACATGCGCCTCCCGGACATGGACGGCGGCCAAGTTCTCCAGGAAATAAAAAAAATACGGCCCGACAGCAGGGTAGTCATCCTCACCGGCCACGCCTCGGCCAGCGAAGGAGAGGAAGGCATCAGAAACGGGGCCCTTGACTACCTGATCAAGCCCGTGGAATTTGAAACATTGCTGGAAAAACTGCGGATAGCCGGGAATCACACCCCATAGGCCTATCGCTACAAAAAAGGAACACTGCACAACCAAGGGGAACCGAGGTCTTTTTTATTATTCAACGAGGAAGGAGGAGTACAACCATGAATTTCTTCAGGCAATTGCACCATTTCATGATGGCGGGCGCCCGCGCCCACGCGAAATGGGAGATGGACATCTCAAACACCATCCTGCGGGATAGAAAGCGGCTGGTTATTCTCGGCCTGCTGCTCATCCCCATCCTCATCGGCGGCATAGCCTTTGCCGATGATGTGGTCAGCAAGCTGCCCGGCATGATCGGCGGCAAAACCGCCTACGCTCCGGCCTTCTACACCCCCACAATATTCTTCGCCTCCATCGGAGTCGGCATCGTCGCCGGCCTGATCACCGGCTGCATCGGCGCAGGCGGCGGCTTCATTATCGCCCCCGCACTGATGAGCGCCGGGGTAAAAGGTATCCTCGCGGTGGGTACCGACCTGTTCCACATCTTTGCCAAGGCGATCATGGGCAGCGTTCTGCACCGCAAACTGGGCAATGTTTCGGTGTCCCTGGCCGTGGTTTTTTTAATCGGCTCCATCGGCGGCGCCACCCTGGGCGGCTGGGTCAACCGTACCCTGTACGAAATGAACCCGGTACTGAGCGACGCCTTCATCACCACCATCTATGTTCTGATGCTGGGCTTTCTCTGCTCTTACGCACTGATGGATTTCTTCCGCCAAACCCGCAAGAAGCCTGCACCCGCAGCAACCGACTCCACCAGCTCAGCTGCCGCAATTTCGGGCATGACCAATCTGGCCCATAAGCTCCAGGGCGTCAACCTGCCCCCCATGATCCAGTTTGACGAAGGCGTCACCCCGGGCGGCCGCAAGATATCCTGGTTGTTTCTGGTGATCAGCGGCTTCATCGTCGGTCTGGCTGCAGCCATCATGGGCGTCGGCGGCGGCTTTTTAACCTTCCCGATCTTTGTTTACGTGCTGGGCGTTTCCTCGGCCACCACCGTGGGCACAGACATCTTCCAGATCATCTTCACCGCAGGCTATGCGGGCTTGAGCCAGTATGCGGTGTACGGCTTTATCTTCTATACCTTGGCCATGGGTATGCTTCTCGGTTCCCTGGTAGGCATCCAGGTCGGCTCCCTGATCACCAAGGTAGTCAGCGGCGCCACCATCTGCGGGCTCTACGCCGTTGCCACCTCGGCCGGCTTTGTCAACCGGGCTTTTGCTCTGCCCTCGAAACTTGCCAGCATGGAGATGATCCCCATGTCCAAGGAGACCGGCAAACTGCTGGAGATTGTGGGCACCTATATCTTCTTCGTGGTGCTTACCGCTTTCGCTCTCTGGGTTTTCTACATCTTTTTCACAAACATCAAAACCCTCAAGGGAGAGGGTGATGCGCACACCACCAAGGAGGCACACTCATGATTGCCAACAAAAAAGAATTCGGCGGCGGTCTGGTGATGATGGTCGGCTTCTGGATCGTTTTCGCGCTTCTTCTCTCGCCGCTGTATCCGGGCCAGGACAAGAAGGTAAACATGCTGGATTATATGGACAGCATGTACAATTCCATTTCCAAAAAATCCTCGTACTATATTCCTGTGACCAGGGAAAAGGCCGAGGCTTTCAAGGGGAACATCATTACCCTTAAGATCAAGACCGATGAGAATCTTTCTGCCCAGCGGCTGACCAACATCATGCAGCAGGCAGGCGCCGACGTACAACCAGGTGAAGAAGAGATCACGGTAAGCGGCGATCTCGGCGGTATTATCGATGCAGTTCTTTCCGACGCGGATGCCATGTTCGCCAATGACGGACAGGCGGTCAGCGCCAAGTATGGAACCAACGAAAAGCAGGTGATGTTTGACTGGTTCAACACTCTGAAATCGATGGAAAAAAGCCTGACCAAACAGGAAAAATTCCAAGAATCAAAAATCCTCTATCAGGTGCGGACCAAAACCGTTGAGCCTGCCTACAATTACTTCGGGATCGAGGCACAGTCCATCAAGGACAATGCCACCCTGGTGATCTTGTCCCTGGTAGGCTACGTGATCTACACCATGTGGTTTGGGTTTGCCATCCTCTTCATGTTTGAAGGCTGGGGACTCAAACTCGAACATTAAAATCACGCCGAGCTGATTATCCGCTTATCCCGGGAGGTTCGCCGTCCGGGACAAGCGGTTTTTTTCAAGAAATAACGCAAGGAAATAATTTTTTTCAAACGTTTGCTTCCCCTCGCCTCTGTGCCTGTACGTGATCTTTTTTCTTTTTTTATTCCCTCGAAGGGTCCGCTTCCATTATGCTGAAAGGCAACGATGTTTCCCCCGGCCCACTCCGGCCTGAACCGGCGCCGACAGACAAACACAAGCGACCATGACATGAGCTTCCTTTTTGACCGTCTGACCTCGTTGTTCCGCAGCAAACCCAGGCTGAAACCTGCTGAATTGCAGGCCGCCTTCCGTGGCCATTACAAGGAATTCCGCGCCCTGCTCACCGCCAACAACAACGCCTTGGAGCTGATGGCCGAGCTGGAACAAGCGCTCACCGCCGGACACTCCTTTGGCATGGCCTTCGTCCGGGGCAATTGCACCGCGCTTTCCGTCAATATCTACAAAATGATCCAACATCTGACCAGACTGGCCGACGGCAGATATGTTGAGCTGGATCACCCTTTCCGAACCATCACCCGGGAACTCGAGCAGCTCATCGCCATCCGCTCCGTCAGCAAAGAAGGTCCGGTTATCCTCTCCATGGATGAGATTGATGTGACAAAGGTCGATCAGGTGGGTGAAAAAATGGCCAATCTTGGTGAGATCAGAAACCGGGTCGGCCTCAGAACACCGGACGGCTTTGTGATGACTGCGGCGGCGGCCCGACAGTTCGCCACAGCCAACGACGTTCAGGTTGAGATCAATCGCCGCCTCAAAGGGTTGGACATAGACAACCTGGAAGAACTCTACACCGTCAGCGCCGGAATCCAGAGCCTGATCAGCAATGCGCCTTTACCCGGGGAACTGGAAGAGGCGATCCTTGCCCACCATCAGCAACTCGCCGCCGACACGGAGAATGAATTGCTGGTCGCCCTCCGCTCCAGCGCCCTGGGAGAGGACAGCATCAATGTTTCCTTTGCCGGGCAGTACCGCACCCAGCTCAATGTCAGCCGCGAATTTGTCGCCCAGGCGTATAAGGAGATCGTGGCCGGCAAATACAAAAGTCAGGCCATTGTCTATCGGCAACAGCGGGGCTACCGGAATCTGGACGTACACATGTGCGTCGGCTGTCTGCGTATGGTGAAGGGCGATATCAGCGGGGTTCTCTACTCCCGGGCCCCGGATGATCCGCGCAGCCCGTTTGTCATTATCCAGGCGGCACCTGGCCTGGCCAGCACGGTGGTGGATGGCAGCGGGGCCACCGATCAGTTCCGGGTCAGCCGAAC
>JAHJTI010000207.1 GCA_018829945.1 Pseudomonadota bacterium
GAAATCCCGCAAAGCGCCTTCCTGGCGGTGCTCAAGTCAGACCAGTAAGAAAGCGCTATTTTTTATTTCCGAAAGACAACACCGGAACAAGCGGGAAAATCATGCCCCCGTCAACGGTTCTACTTCATCCGTTATTTCGTGGGCATTGCGGGGCAAGCACGCACTCAACTTTCCGCTCCATAATTTCACAAACTTCCTTTTCACTCAAGGCGGCGCTGTGCTCTTTTGAGATAAAGACAATACAGTCTTTACAGACATTGAGAGCGCTACGGTAATCATCCAGATCCTGGGCGACCTCCCAGCACGGTCTGTTTTCGCGCCCTTGTTTCCAGGCCAGACAGTTATTCTCGCTCCCGCAACTGGTAATTTGCCAGCAGTGCCATTCATCCTGTGCCATCATGTTTTCGTCCTCGCATTTCCTAAAAAGAGAGAAGCCCCCGGTCAAGCCGGCGACGTTGTCATCATGATCAAGGCAGGTAGAAAAACTACCCCAGAAAGGTGGCGATCGCCGCCATTAAATCATCCTTCCCCTCGCCGGTTTTCGCGGAAAACAGCACCCGCTCATGCTTGCTCAGGCCGAGAGCGGCATCGAGACTTGCGGCCTGCTTGGCCTGTTCGTTGTTGGAAAGTTTGTCCCGCTTGGTATAAACGATTATAAAAGGGCGGCCCCTCATCCTGAGCCATTCGACCAGCTCGCGGTCCTGGGGCTTCAGAAGATGCCGGAGGTCTATCAGCACCACAACACAGCGCAGCGTCGGGCTGGTGGCAAGATAATCGGTAACCAGCACCTGCCAGTCATCCTGAAGTTTTTTGGAAACCCTCGCAAACCCATATCCCGGCAGATCAACCAGATACAGCTTCTCATCCACCCGAAAATAGTTGAGACTCTGGGTCTTGCCCGGCCGGGCACTGACCTTGACCAGACCCCTGCGGTTCACCAACCGGTTGATCAGGCTTGACTTACCCACATTGGACCGCCCGGCAAAGGCGATTTCAGGCAAAGGCTCCTCAGGCAACTGCGCCATCTTGAAAGCACTTTTTACAAACTCGATCTTCGCGTAATTCACGGCAGAGTCGGTCACATTTTCTCCCTGGCGACACAGCCGCCCAAACTTGAATTGACAACCCTGTCCGGATGGAACTTAGAAGCCGTTACGAAACAACTGCTCGACTCATGACCTTCGCCGTAAACAACAACGGAAACAACGCTGATTCGTTACGGATCCTTATGCCGATCAACGACCCTGACCGGCAGTACACAGAGCGAACGACGGCTCAAATAACCTTGTTCAAAGAATATTCTATGATGCCCTCGGCACCGTTTTTCAAAAGTCTCGGGATAAGATCCCGCACCTCATGCTCAGAAATGACAGTTTCCACAGAAAACCATTCAGACTGATACAGAGGCGCCACTGTCGGCCCGTTCATACTGGGAAGAATTTTGATTACCTGATCAAGCTGGGTTTTGGGCACATTCATCTTGAGACCGACGATTTTGTCGGCCCGCAAGGCCCCCTTGAGCAGCAGGGCGATATTCTCAATTTTCTCCCGCTTCCAGGGATCAGCCCAGGCAGACTTGGAGGCGATGAACTGGGTGTTGGAAGTCATCAACTCTTGGATGATTCGCAATCCATGGGCCCGGATGGTGCTCTCCGTCTCGGTGACCTCAACAATGGCATCCGCCAGGCCGGAAACGACTTTGGCTTCTGTGGCGCCCCAGGAAAAGGAGATATCGACATTGATTCCCTTTTCCGCAAAGAATTTGCGGGTAAAGCCGACCAACTCCGTGGCGATTTTCTTTCCTTCCAGATCCTCAAGCCGCTGAATATTGGAATCTCCCGGCACGGCGAGGACCCAACGGGTCGGACGTTTACTGACCTTGGAATAGACCAGATCCGCCACTACTACGACATCGGATTCGTTCTCAAGGGTCCAATCCTTGCCGGTGATACCGGCATCCAGCACTTCCTTTTCAATATAGCGGGACATTTCCTGGGGCCGGCAGATGGAGCACGACAACTCGGGATCATCCACCTCCGGGAAATAATTGCGGGAGGAAAGTTTAATCCGCCAGCCCGATTTGTCAAAAAGCTCAATGGTCGCCTTTTCCAGACTGCCTTTGGGAATACCCAATTTCAATACATTCATTTTTTATAAACCTTCCCGGGATCAAACACCGGCGTATCGTTAACCTCAAGCTCGCTGCCCTGCAACTTTCTGAAAAAGCAACTCCGGTATCCCTTATGGCAGGCGGCACCGCCCAGCTGCTCCACCAGAAAGACCACGGTATCAGCATCACAGTCAACCAGAATTTCTTTTACCAACTGCACATGCCCGGACGATTCACCTTTCAACCAAAGCTTGTCGCGGGAGCGGCTCCAGTAATGGACCTTGCCTGTTTCCAGGGTTTTCCGCCATGACTCTTCATTGATATAGGCAAGCATGAGAACCTCCCTGGTCAGGTGGTCCTGAGCAATAGCCGGCAGCAAGCCGCCTCCCTTGTCAAATCGCAGCACACTCATAATTCTCCCACATCGGCACGCAGCACTTCTTCCATTTTTAAATCAGGGAGCCCTGTGCCGTTTCGCTACACCCGGCCTCACATGTCTCCTTGGCTTGAAAACAGAATTATTTGTCCTTTTCGTGCATGTTCTCCGCCTCTTTTTTCTCTTCTCCGGTTTTTTCTCCGGCTAGAAAATGAAGCAGGCAAGCACTCTTGAATTTACAATATTCTTTTGGTCTCCGGCAAACAGCCTTATCGGGATCCACCTTTTCCTTGTATTTTTCACAGACCAACTCCATGCCACACCAGGAAAAAACGCAAAATATGCCTATCTTTCAATCTTGTCAAGTAGTTGCGACAACGCAGAACACCACTGTTGAGACCCAGAATTCACAAAAAAAATTAAAGTAGCATATACTCGGGAAAAAGACTATTAATTTAGGTTTCCGAAGTTGCACAAAATATTCAAACTTGGCGCAACATTATTGCAATTTTCATCGTTTTTCCAGACAGATAAAGAAACACACCATGACTAGCCCTGTCGTTTCCTTTGCCTCCATGCAGCCAAAACTTGACCAGCCCCACGCGGCAACGGTCAAGGAGCAAACTGCTACGCTTGCCCAGGCAGAAACCGTCATCAACCAGGCCAAAGAGTCTCTGGTTGCTCAGAAAAAGGAAATTCTCACTCTTTCCACCGACCCCCGTGTCACCCAGTGGAACGAATGCAATTTTAACAGCTACACCCACATCCTTGCTTTTTTCGGCCTGCCGGACACCATGGCCGAGATCAGAGACCAACATCCCGCAAAAGCAAAAATAATTCTCAAGCATATTGAGAAATGCGAGAACGAGTTGGGCGCTCTGGATATCGATGTCCGCCGTAAAACCATCCAGCCGTTAAAGGCCGTCAGCCAAGCGCAGCAGGTCATACAGGAATGCTCCACCTATCAGAGCACCGCGCAAAACTGGCGGGATCAGGTCACCCTTTTACTCGAAGCGGATAAAAATCTCCGAGAGCATCTCTCGGTGCGCGGACTGATCCTTTTAGCAAAAGAGATGGGCAAACGAACTTCGGCAATGGTGGATGAGGGGTATAATTTTTATCGCATGGTCAAAGACGAAAGCGGCCAGAGCGATACCCCCACCCTGCATGATTACCGCGCCCAGGCCATTGATCTGGAAAAAAGGATTCGCCACATTGATCTGAGCGGTCTGACCGGACTCGCCCGGGCCATTGTCGATCATAATCTTCAAGTGGCAGTTGCAGCGACTGATCAACTCAAGGAATTCATAGAATTCTTCCTGAAGAATCTTCCCGGGGAAATTGCCGTAGTTGACAAGGTCCAACAGGAACTTTCCGCCATGCGGGAGATACCGGCTCCGGAGATCCTGGCTAAAATCGAGCCGATTGCCTCCAGCCTGTCCAGAAATCTTGTCGGCCTTCGAAACAAGGCGCAGAGCATGAAACAAATCATGTTTCTCCCGATAGTGCTGAATGAAACACGCACCCTCCATTACTCCATGAAAAACACCATTCTCCCTGAGATGAAACGGTTGATCAGCGAGCCCGGCTCTCCAGCAAATCCCAACACGGTTGCGGCCGGAAAAACCGCCGATTTCTTCATGGGGATGAAGGGGTTTGTGCGGGCCGTCAAACTGCTTTTCAGTGCCGCAGGCGGCCAAAAACCCATAAAGTCAGAGGATCTGCACCGCATCCTCATCGATCTTCTCAACACCTGCGACACATACTATGGCAACACCAAAGCAGACGTTGCCAGGCTGCATAAATTTATTGACTCCAAACTGTGCGATTTCGAAAAACCTTTTCCCTACGAAGGCCTTTTTCTAACCGCAAAGGAAGCCATAGGCGCTTACGGCTCCAGCCTCGAAAAGCTGTTGTTCAGCTTTGAAACCACCGATTTCAGCACCGACGACAAAGACGAGAAACCCAGCCAGGCGCACAAAACCACAGTAGGACGTCTTATCGCCAAGCTGGAAGTACGCACCGCCAACCTGGAAAGCGCCAAGATCTGACCATGCTTCAATTCCTCGACCAACTTCCGTATTCGGTTCTGATCGTCTTTGCTATTTTCATGCTGCTGGCACCTTTTCACCCCATGCCGCACGTGCTGGAAAAGATCATCATGCTGAAAAACGGCCAGCTCCACCGGCCAATTGACATCTTTGACCTCTTGTTTCATCTGGCCCCGTTGCTGCTGCTTGGCCTCAAGTGGTGGCTTTCCCAAGGCCGTTAGCTACAGAAAGTCCTTCAATTTGAATATATTAACCAGCATTAACGCTACAGATAGAGGAGTAACGCATTATGCAGCGAGTTTCGGAAACCGATTCAGTTACCATTGTCTATGATGGCTTTCTACCCACCGGGGAAAAATTTGATTCTTCCCAAGATGCCGGCCCCCTGCAATTTCAATTGGGATCCGGCAGCGTGCTGCCCGCCTTTGAGGCTGCGGTGCTGGGCATGGCGCCTCAGGAAACCAAACGCATCACCGTGCCGGCCAAGGAAGCCTACGGCTTAAAAAATGAAGACCTGATCATGACTGTCAGCCGCCAGGGCTTTACCGGCCAGGACATCACACCGGGCATGATTCTCGGCATGAACATGGAACAGGACGGCCAGCAGCACAAAGTTCCGGCCACTGTGCTTTCGGTTGACACTGAGACAATGACTGTTGATTTCAATCACCCCCTGGCGGGTCAGGACATCGTCTACGAAATCCGCCTCCTTTCCATCGACGCCCCTGCCGGTGATTCCACCGGCTGCGGCTGCGCCCCGAGCGGCAAGGACGGTTGCACACCGAACCGTGATTGCGGTTGCGCCTGAGTCACCCTTAGCCCCCATGGCCACGAAACCCAATTTTTCGGACCATCACACCTCGCAGGCGATCCTGAGCATTGCCGGCTCCGACCCTTCCGGCGGGGCCGGCATCCAGGCGGATCTCAAAACCTTCACCGCCATTGGAGTTTATGGCGGAGCTGCGATTACCTGCTTGACTGCCCAGAACAGCCTGGGCGTCTCTTCCTGCCTGCCGGTTGCCCCGGAATTTGTCAAAAAACAAATCGAACTGGTTTTGGCCGACCTGCCTGTCAGCCACATTAAAACCGGGATGCTGGGCACCGACGAAATCGCCGGAGTAATGGCCGAAGCGTTGCACGATTTTTCCGGCGAGATCATCTGCGACCCGGTGCTTACGGCGAGCGACGGGCACGAACTTTTCCGAAAAAACCAGTGTAATCCCGGCCTGCACGCCCTGCTCAATACCGCCACAGTGCTCACCCCTAATCTTCCTGAACTTGCAACCCTTACGGGCCAAAAACTCGAAACGGTGCACGAGGCGATGGAGGCGGCCTTCGCTTTGTTGGCCCGCTATCCCAAGCTACGGGCCATTGCCCTCACCGGCGGACATATCCGTGAACAGGCCGATGTAGTGGAAGATTTCCTGATCCTTCGACAGGAATCAGACAATAATATTCTTACCGCCAAACATGCACGGATCATCACCAGAAACACCCACGGCACCGGCTGCACTTTCGCCTCTGCCTTTACTGCCTACCACCTGCTTTATGACAATTATTCGGACGCTTTTTTCAAGGCCTCGGCTTTCATGGATGTTCTCTTGAAGCAAAGCGCCAACCTTTCTCTTGGCAGCGGCAATGGTCCGCTTGCCCACCATCTCTTCCGGAGCAAGACCTGATTCGCCTCTCGGTTCGGATTCTCCCCATTGACGCGTAGCAGCATGCGTTATATAATCCCCGCAGGATCAAAGACTCCTTTCGCCCCGACACACACTCTGTTCGAAGCGAAGAAGCACAACCCGCACAACCTTGTATGTAAAAGAGACCAAAAACGCCCAACGCATTGAACAGGAAACCCCCTGTTGCGCAAGGCATGACTCAGACAAAAAAATCAACAATATCAGGAGAATATAATGCAGAAGAAACATGGATTACAGATGGCGGCGGTGGCGATTATCCTCATGTTGATCACCTCCGGGTGCGCAACCAATACCACCACGAAAGGAACAAGCGGCGCAGCCATCGGCGCGGCAGCCGGGGCCATTGCCGGACAGGCAATCGGAAGAGACACCAAAGGAACCTTGATCGGCGCGGCAGTGGGCGGTCTGCTTGGTTATATCGTCGGCAACGAAATGGACAAATACGATCAGGCCCAACTCAATCAGGTATACGAGAGTTCTCCCTCCAATCAACGCACCCAATGGGTCAACCCGGACACCAACCGTTCATACACCGTGACGCCCAAACCCGCATACACGCAACCGTCCGGCCAGGTCTGCCGGGAAGCGGAAATCCTCGCCACAGTGGACGGACGCCCGGAAAAGGTCGTCTCTCTGGCGTGCAGGGATAATAACGGCAGATGGGTAATCCAGAAATAACCCCACTCGGGACATTTCAACCGGACGATATTCGGGGCGATATTCTGAAAATAGAATTTCGCCCCGAAATGTCACACGAAACAAAAGCCGGACACAGACCATGCGCATTTGGATTGACGCCGATGCCTGCCCCGGCCCGATAAAGGAAATCCTCTACCGAGCTGCTGACCGCATGCGGGTGGAGAGCATCCTGGTGGCAAACCATTACCTGAAAATACCGCGATCCCCCTTTATCAAAACCGTGCAGGTCAAGGCGGGCTTCAATGTCGCAGACGCCCGGATCATCGACAGCGTTCAACCGGGCGATCTGGTTATCACTGCGGATATCCCCCTCGCGGCCGAAGTGGTCGCGGCATCGGCAACCGCCCTCAATCCGCGGGGCACACTCTACACCCCCGACACCATCCAGGAACATCTTGCGCGCCGTGACTTCATGGACGAAATGCGCTCAGCAGGCACCATTACCGGCGGGCCATCCCCCTTGAACAAGGTCGATGTTCAGTCATTTGCCAACCAGTTGGACAGGTATCTTACCCGCCACAGAGGCAGCAATCTCGCCGACCAAAAACCCGGGACTGACGCATAGCTCGAATCTGCAACCGCTCCCTTGTGCTTACCTCGCAGCTTGCAGGGTGAGCAAGCCGACACACACATAACGAACAAGCTTGCCGCTTAAAACCAATACGAAAAAAAAGCCGAAGCGGACCTTGAGTATCCCGCTCACCAGACACAAAGGATCACCGATAATCGGCAGCCAGGAAAAAAGCAGGGACCAGGAGCCATACCGGGCATAAAGCCGCTCCCCCCTTTGTCTTGCCGCTTCGTCGATCCGCAACACCCTGTCCATGAGAAAAGGGCCGCCATACAACCCGATACCGTGGGTAAGGCAAGCGCCCAGAGTATTGCCGGCAGTGGCAACACCAACCGACAACACCGGATTGTGCCCGTTGAGCAGCAAAGCCACAAGAAGCCACTCCGAACCGAGTGGGACAAGGGTGGAAGCCAGAAAACTCAATAAAAAAAGGGCCAGATAGCCCTGATTGTCGGAAAAAATATCCATACTGAAAAACCAGGCCTGCGAAAATTGTGAAGCTGCTCCGAGTCGTCAGCCTGGATTGCCTGCCCCACATTCCCTTGGGTGCCGGAAAAACATCGCTCCTTATTTCCCCAAAGAAAACTTCCTGATAAACCGAGCCAGGGTTGCAATCTGTTCCGGGACAAGATCACCAAAGGCCATCCCCCGGCGGCGCACCTCGCCCGTTTCTTCTCCAGCCTCTTCATTTATGACGATATCACAGACATTGGTCAGGGGGAGGTTATCAAAAAATATTTCCTCCCCGCCGAAAATGATGCCGAACTCGGCAGGCTCCGTGGTCATATCGTCGTAAGCCGTATACCTGAACGACAACCCTCCGAAGCTTACGTCGATGATCTCGCCGTATACTGAATCAAGAACGACCACTCCTTCTTTCACCGGAAACCTTCGACACCGTCTGCTCTCCCGCTGATTACCCATGCTCGCCCCTTTTTTTTAACAGATCCCCTGGCCTGTTCACACTACAGACACACATCACATCATCCGGATCCTGCCGCAATCTGGACAGACCCAGGTCGGCCCATTGCTGATAGTCCACATGTTTTCCTTAAAACAGTCATCACAGATCTGGAAGCCGCAGGGACAGTTCCAGCAGAAGGGCAATTTCCTTCGGCAGCAATGACACTGGAATTCACTGAGGCCACGGCGACGACCGGCTTTTTTCGGTTGCTCCCCGGCCATGATCAGGAAACCCCCTTAATCTCGGAATCGAGCCAGGCGAGATACTCCTTGCTCCCGCCAATTATCGGGGTGCTGATAATCTCGGCAACCTCATAGGGATGGATCGCTTTGATCGCCGCCTCAATTTCAGGATAAAGCGCAGCGCGACTTTTAGCAATACAGAGATATTCCCCGGCGGTTTCGATCTTCCCCTGCCAGCGATAATGGCTGGTTACAGGACCAATCACCTGAACGCAGGCAACAAGCCGCTTTTCAACCAGCAACCTGGCAATGGCCCCGGCCTCTTCTTTAGAAGCGACCGTCGTGGAGACCTGGATATATTCATTCATTTAGCACGCTCCTTACGATTGCGACAACACACCAAGCATTCTTGTTCCTTGCCGTCAATCTGTCAACCCTTCTTGTTTCAACAAACTTTTTCAAGGAGACAACCAAGAGCGTGGACAGTTTGCCCTGATCTCTGGTACATTTAAGAATTCGCAACACCTTTTCTCATCACACACAGGGAGTCGTCCCATGCTGCTGGCGGTTGACATCGGCAATACCCACATGGTGATCGGGGTTTTCTCCGGCACAACGCTTCGCTGCCACTGGAGGGTGAAAACCGACAAAGGCAGTACGGTTGATGAACTGGCCTCCATTTTCCACACCCTCTTCGGCATGGAAGGCATCCGTTTCAACGATATTTCCGCCACGATCATTTCCAGCGTGGTCCCGACGATGCAGGCCGCATGGTCAGCCTTTGCCACTCGGTACCTGAAAACCACGCCGTTGGTGGTAGGCTCTTCTACGGTGCAGACCGGCATGGAGGTCCTCATCGACAACCCCAAAGAAATCGGAGCCGACCGACTCGTCAATGCCGTGGCCGCCTTCGACAGATTCAAGTGCGCCCTTATTGTCGTTGATTTCGGCACAGCCATCACCTGGGATTGCGTTTCCGCCGCAGGGGAATACCTGGGCGGCGCCATCGCCCCTGGGCTGTCCATTGCCATGGAGGCGTTGGGCAGCCGCACGGCCAAGCTGCCCCAGGTTGACATCTCCACCCCGCCTGATGCCCCCATCGGCACTAATACCGTGGCTGCGATCAAATCGGGCATCCTTTTCGGTTATGGAGGTATGGTGGACGGCCTTATCCGACGTCTGCGGGAGCAGATGGCCCCGGAACTGCCCCAGTCGGTAGCGACCGGAGGCATGGCCACCCTCATCGCTCCGTACTCCACAAGCATTGATCACGTTGATCCCATGCTCACCCTCAACGGCCTGCGTCTGCTCCATGAACGCAACACCTGAAGCAATCTTCCCCGCACCGCTGAAAAAAGGGGACACCATCGGCATCATCGCTCCGGCCGGACCGGTGCGCAACGAAACCGATTTTGCGGCCGGGTTGAAAATGCTCGCCGATCTGGGATTTAAAACCAGATACCGGAGCGACATTCTCCGCCACAGCGACTATCTGGCCGGCACCGATCACGAACGGTTAGCCGAACTGCACGAGCTCTGGCGCGACCCGGAGGTCAAGGCAATCCTGGCTGTGCGCGGCGGATATGGCTGCATGCGGATTCTGCCGGATCTGAACTTCGACCTTATCCGTCAACACCCGAAAATGCTCATTGGTTTTTCCGACCTCACGGTCCTGCTCACCGCAATCAGGCAACACACCGGCCTCATCACTTTCCACGGGCCGATGCTCACCACCCTGGCCCGAACCGACCGCGACTCGCAGGAAGCATTTTTCGATCTGCTCACCGGCAGACCACGCCTGGAAATTAAAATAAAAGGGCTGGAAATCCTTACAGGAGGCCAGGCCCGAGGCAGACTGCTGCCCGGCAACCTGACCAGTCTGGTCCATATGCTGGGAACCCCCTTTGAGCCGAACTGGAAAGATACTATCGTCGTGCTGGAGGACATCGGCGAAGCGCCCTACCGCATCGACCGGTTGCTCACCCACCTTGGGGCAGCGGGCCGGCTGGAGCAGATCGCCGGGCTTATCCTGGGAGATTTCGACCAGTGCGGAGAACGGGAAGCCATTTGGCAGCGAGCCCTTGAACTGCTGGCCCACCGTTCCATTCCCGTCTGGGCCAACTTCCCCTGCGGCCATGGCAGCAAAAACCATATCCTGCCGGTGGGCGCAGAAGCACTGCTCGATTCGTCCACAGGCCGCCTCACCCTCCTCGAACACCTGGCGCGGTAATTTCCTTTTTCAAACAACCGTTCACGCCACCGCTTCGCTCCTGCCTGCTTTACTCCAAGACTTCCCACTTATTTCAGTGCCCTGACCCATAGCCCACAATCTTCGATCCCCCTGATCTCCCACTGCACTCTTCTTCGGGAACAATTGATTGCAATGATGCAATACGATTGCACCATTGCATTGCATCATTGCAATCAATTGTGCAGAGTTCCCCTCTCTGCGCACCACAAATAACATACCGAAATAATAACAAATACACTAAAAATGAATGAATCCTCAGCAAATGGCACGGGAAATGCTTTGCAACAGTGTAACAGATATACACATTAACGAATTTTGTCGCATTGCATACTAGCCGAAATTTCACCGTCAACCCACAGTACAGGAGGACGCTCATGACGCAATTGTTGATCCTATTGGCAATTATTCCCGTCGCCTGTTTCCATTTCAGTAAAAAAATTCACCCAAAGGACCGGTGGTTGCTGTTCGGTGTTTCTTTTGGCACGGTTGTCTCCCCTGTGAGCTACGGCCTCATGGAGTTTACCAGTGTTCCGGTGATAGGCAAGCTCCTCGGGCTCATCGGACTGATGGCAAATCTTATCCATGGCTCCCTCGGCTACTTCTTCCTGCAGAGCATCGGCCTGCTTGCGGAAGGATCTCCTTTGCTAGGTTCCCAACTCCTCATGATCCACATGGTCAACGCCCTGATCTGGTCGTCCTATTACGGAATGATCGGCTACAAAATCGGCCAGAAAATAGCAGGAGAGGTTACGGAAAGCAGTCCGGGCATGGGTCAGGTCCGCCAGGAGGCAAAAGGCTAGAGTTGGAACTGCCCGATGAGAATGGGTAAGGCGCATTCACGAAATTAAAAAATACAGACAGATGGAGGAAGCGCCATGATGAAATCAAGAGAAGATCACACCGCACACGGACATCATTATACCTATCAGGGAAATCATACCGCGACGGAAACAGGAGAAGGCATCAACATGGCCGCCTTTGCCATCCTGGTCTCACTTGCAGGCATTGTCGGCTTCTGGGGGGTGGCTTGCCTGCTGGCCGGATTAATAAATAACGGCTTATTCGGCCTTGGTCACAAATGGCTTGCCGCAATCTTCGGCGGATGAGATTCCCTGATTGCGGCTGAAGGGAAAAATAAAAATCAACAGTGCGCATGTTCTTGTTTCCGTTTCGAAAGGATACGGAGACAAGACCATGCGCACAGGTGCGTCCGCCTCCCGCAAGGTGACGCGGTTCAACAATCCGTTGCATATACACCTGCAGTCGGCAGGTACATTTTGCTGTTAAAAACTGCACAGGGAGATCATTAAGGCTATGAAAAAACTATTCCCGTTACCGAGCAGTATCGGCCTGGTTATCATGCTTGCCTGTCTTGCATCCGGGCCCTTTGCCAGGGCCGCTATTGAAAACTCTGAGTGCTTAGGCTGCCACAGTGACGAGAGCCTTTTTAGAAGCGGAACCGATGGCGTAAACCACAGCCGGATGAGCGACCAACTCTTCGTTGACGAAGAAAAATTCAGCCATTCGGTTCACCACAACAACGGCATCGGCTGCGTTGATTGCCACTCCGACATAAAAAAACTCAATTACAATGAAAACGTTCCCCACAAGAAACAATTGGACGTGGTCAACTGCACCATGTGCCACGAAGAGGAAAGCGCTGCCTTCAAAGACAGCGTGCACATGAAGATCCGCGGCAAGGGAATCACCATGACCTGTTCCGCCTGTCACGGGTATCATTATGTAAAGCACCAGGAGTCTATGTCGGCAAAGGAACGGGCCAACAATAGCTGCGCCAAATGCCACAACACCTCCCAGACGCATGACTGGCTCCCCAAGAAAAACGAACATTTCGCCTTTGTTGAATGCGTTGTCTGTCATGTTCCCGAGGCGCCCCGCCATATCCATCTCACTTTTTTCGACATGATGTCCAACAAATTTTATTCCGGCCAGGAAATCCTGAAGATTCTAGGTATTACCGAAGAAGACTTCATGCCCGTGCTGGACATAAACAAAGACGGGACCATCAACGTCGACGAATTTGAAAACCTGGAACTGATGCTCAGACAGAAAAATGTCCATGCAATTTTCCATGCTGAAATGGTTGCCGAGATGCAGGCCATCGTCCACCAGGTGAACAGAGGGGCGGCCTTACGGGATTGCAAGACCTGCCATTCAGCAGACTCGCCGTATTTTAAGGCGGTCACCCTTGTGCTTACCAGAGATGATGGACAGGCGGACCATTTCCAAGTGGATAGAGCTGTATTGGAAAGTTTCAGCCTAAGACATTTTTACGCCCTGGGCGGTACGCGGATGAAGCTTCTTGACAAGATAGGCTTTCTGCTCCTGGCCGGTGGCTGCGCGGTGGTGATTGGTCATCTTACCGTGCGAATCGTCACCATACCCCTGCGCAAAAAAAATGAAGTGGAGTCCAAACAATCAAGCCTGCTCAAGGAGGGTTCCCGATGAAAGAGGCAAAACTTATCTACATCCACCCC
>JAHJTI010000208.1 GCA_018829945.1 Pseudomonadota bacterium
ACGAAGATGCCGGTACCGATGATGGCACCGATTCCGAGAAAAGTGAGATCAAAGGCGGTGAGGCATTTTTTGAGGCCTGCATGCTCAAAATCATCCGGGGTTGTGGTCTTGGTGCGAAAAATTTCCATAACCATCCTTGTGTGAACGGAGTTTTGGCTGTCTGCAGGCCGGAAGCGCCGAAGCTATAATGAGGCTACCAGCCCCAGAGCGTGTCGCGCCGGACCCAGCCGACAAGCCCGGATTCATGTTTGACCTGTACCCATCCTTTTTTCTGTTTGATGGTCCGCAGGACCACGCCCCGATTGGCATTGGCCACCATGCGCTGGTTGTCTCCCGGTCCGCTTCGGATAACGGCTTTCGGAACCTTGACAATCATGTGAGGGGTTTTGGCTACCAGGGTTTTGTATATCCAGCCCTTGTCGGATTCGTAGTCCGTCACTTTGAGCCATTTGCCCTGGCGGGCGATAACCTTCAGCGGGTATCCCTCACTCAATTCCCACTTGATCGGGTATTTTTCGCTTGGGCCGGACCGCATCCGTGCCTGGGCGCTTTTGACGCTCACCATTTCCGCGTGGGCGGTCGTGGTGAAAATTACAAAAAAAATGATTCCGAAACATAATCGTCGGATCATTGGAAAACCTCCTGATACGTTGTGAAATGTTACGATTTGCCGACCGGGGCCAATCCCTTGTTCGGAGTGGCCAGGGGAATGCCGCCTATTTCCAAGGAAATGGCGTCGAACTGACAGGCCTTGTTCATGCAGGCCAGGCAGCTGATACATTCCGGGTCGTCCGGAGATTCATTGAATTTGACTCCCATGGGGCAGACATGGTGGCAGGCTTTACAGTTGGTGCATTTTGCTTCGTCAAGCTGGAGTTTGATCAAACGGACCTTGCTGAACAACGCGTAAAAAGCGCCCAAGGGGCAAGCTGTCCGGCAGAAGGGGCGGCTGGATAAAACAGCCCAGATCAGAAAAATGGTCATGATCACGAATTTGTTCAGAAACAGCAGCCCGAGGGAGTTGCGGAGATTGGGCTGGAGCAAGAGCATGGGCAGACCGGCTTCCAGGGTTCCGGCCGGGCAGACGAACTTGCAGAACCAGGGGCTGCCTGAGCCGAATTCATCAACGAGAACCAGCGGCAAAACAACGACAAAAACCACCAGGAACATGTATTTGCCGTAGGAGAGGATACGCGGGATAGCGAATTTTTTGCTGGGGATCTTGTGCAGGAGTTCCTGGATGAAACCAAAGGGGCAGGCCCAGCCGCAGATCATCCTGCCGAACAACCCGCCGAGGACGCCGATGGTGCCGAAAACCGAAAAGCTGAAATAATATTGGCCGTTTTCCAGGGCGAAGCGGAGACCGCCCAGCAGCTGCTGAATTGAACCCATGGGGCAGTATGTGGTTGCCGCCGGGCAGGAGTAACAGTTCAGGCCGGGAGCGCAGATCACTTTGAGTGGCCCCTGGTAAATGACATTGGTAAAGGGAAAAGACCAGGAGCTGTTGGTGAGAAACCCGATGATCACCTGGACCCATTTGCGGACTGTTTCCATCTCAGCCGATCCCTATGCAGCTCAGGCAGACCTGTATTGCCTGTTCCAGAACCCGGGCCGGTTCACCGGTGGCGACGCCGATCATCCAGAGGATAAGAAAGATTGGGATCACCACAAAAGGGGCTTTGCGGATGGGTCTTTTTTTGCGAAGCTCGTGGCTGGGCTGACTCATGCTCTTGTCTCCGGGGGGTATGTTAGTCCAGGTGGGCCTGGACTGCGGCGGTTTTGTCACCCAGTTTCACTACCTTGTCGCGTCGCTCGTCGAGCATTATCTGGGTCACGACTCTTTGTGCTCCTTGGGCGAAGGGCAAGGCATGCAGCCGGGCTGCCAGGGCGAGAAGCTCCCCGGGGTCGCCTTCGATGATCGTCCCCATATCCGTCAGCTCATGGGGAAAGCCTTCCCTGTGCAAGGCCTGCTGGATATCGGCTACGTATTGACCCACGCTGGGGGACTGGGTGCCCAGGGGGATAATTGTCAGTTGCATGATCGCCATGGTTCTTTCCGAAACGAATCGTATGGTAATTGCAAAAAAGAAAAAATAACACAGAGCCGCAACGAGCGCAAAGTAAAGGGGTTTCCCTTAGAGCTCATGCAAAAAAAAGACGAACAGGACTCCCAGAGAACGACTCAGGCGCGCCGATTATGCGCGTCGTGTCGAAACATCGGGAGTACGGCAAAGACTTTTGCTCAGCCCTTGTCCTGAAAACTTTCGATCTGCGCGGAAAGTTCATCGTCCAGCGCGTCCGGATTTTCGGAATTGTAGTAGAGGATGTTTTTTAAGTGAAAAAAACTGTCCAGATCCATTTCATAAAAGTGCAGGGCCAGCCCGTCTTCTTCCACCCGGACAACCGTGCCTTTCATCTTCAGGCTCAGGCGACTGGTTGATCCTACCAGGCGCAAGGAAACCAGGCAGTTCTCCCCGACATTATGCCCGGTAACGCCAAGCACAAAGACCCCCTTGAGGCTCAGGTCCGTAGTTTCGCATTCCGCATGGCTCTGGTCCGGAAAATCCAGGCTGATGATAACCTGAAACGGCACTCGGCTGTTTTTGCGTTTGTTTTCCATGGTTGATTCCTCTTGTCCTGTGGCGTGGTCTGTTGCCTGCGTTACGCAGCGCTTCTGTCAGGATGTTGAAAAAAGGGTGTCCATACTGTTTTCAGCCCCGGAATTGACAACGGTGCATGTGTATCAGCCTGCTATTCCGGCATGCAAAGAAATCCTTCCCGTTCGAGCAATTGACCGACGTTCAGCAGCTGCAATTCCTGATCTTCTTCCAGACGGACGGATCCGGCAATATCTCCATTTTTGGCCCGGGTCAGGGAGAGCATGGGGGCCGCTTCCGGCTCCAGGCGCCGGCAGAAAAGCACCCCGTGCCACTGTCCACTGCTCACCACAACAAGCATCGTGGCCTCTTCGTCGGGGAAGTCCGTGAAACCAACCCCCTTGGGTATCACGAGAGGAAGGATGAATTTTTTCAGTTTCCCGTTCTTAAGCTGGGAAAGGGGCCCTCGCATCTGGGCGGAAAGGCTGCTAAGCCAGCCCCCCAGGTCCTTCAGGGGAACCTGGCTGTTTTTGATATATGCTTTTCTTTTTTTGGGAGAGAGCGGTTTGATGAGGGCGATGTGCTCCTCGGTAATCGCGAGAGATAATTTTCCGATGGTGATGGGGCGAAGCAACGCCCCCGGCTCAATCGGCAGAGGTTTTGCCTCCGATTTTTTTCCGGAGCCTTTTCCGGGAGTTCTGTTCGCCAAAGGTTTTGGAGAGGCAACGGTTTGGGCAGGGGATGACGGAGTGTCGTCAAGAGAAGCCGGCTCTTCCCAGGGCTCCAAGTCGGGAGATGAACCTGCATCGCGGTCGCCCGGTTCGGACGGTGCACCTTTTTCCGCAGCCACCTTTTCCTTGAGTTTGGCAAACTTGGAGTACACCCTTTTGAACAGCTCGGCATCCCTGTCCGGATCGAATTTGGCGTCCTCATACATGTTTACGACATGGGCCATTGTTTCCTTGAGGAAATCGATAAATTCAGGCGGAACGTCCCCCTGCCGTTTCTGGGCGTAGAGCAAAACACTGTCTGCCATGGTCAGAATGGTCAGGGCGTTTTTTCTTGTTTTAAAACGGTTTTTGAGACAGGTAAAGGCCACCTGCAGGGGTTCTATTTTCTTCTGGGACAAGCGCCAGTCCTGAGAAAGGATCTCTGTTTTCAGTTTCTGGATGGATTCATCAAGGGAAAGAATCACCGGGGATACTCCACAGCCATTGGCTTTATAAAGGGGGAAGAAGAGAGGAACCCGCGCAGACTGTGAGGCGCCGGTCTCGCTCGTGTAATTGTAGCCATCCCATGTCAGGGGGTGGGATGATGTTTCAGGTCAATCCAGGCCAATGGCCTATTGTGACTGGAAATTTTGTAGAGTACTATATCAGAAATTTCCGCGGTTTGGCAACAGACAGTTGCGTTACGGCAATTTTACGACGGCTTCTAAAAATATCCGGATAGCCGGATAAGGAAACACGACGCATGGCAGAAAGTATGCTTTCTTTTTTTGTATTCCTGTTCGGGGCTCTTGTCGGCAGCTTTCTCAATGTGGTCATTGTGCGTCTGCCCGAGGAAGGAAGCTCCGTGGTTTTTCCCGCATCCCATTGCCCGGCCTGCAAAAAGCCCATTTCCTGGTACGACAACATTCCCCTGGTGAGTTTTCTTTTGCTGCGCGGCAGGTGCAGGCAGTGCGGACAACGGATATCCTGGCGCTATCCCCTGGTCGAGGGGATGATGGCGCTTCTCTCCCTGGCTTTGTATCAGCACTTTGGTCTTACCATCCTCTTTCCCATCTATTTTGTCTTCGGCGCTGCCCTGCTTGCGGTCATCTTCATCGATTTTCAGCACCAGATCATTCCCGACGTGATCAGCCTGCCCGGCATCGTCTTAGGGTTTTGCCTCTCTTTTGTCAATCCGTTCGTCACCTGGCAGGATGCCGGGCTTGGGGTTCTGTTCGGAGGGGGGAGTTTTTATATGGTGGCCCTGGTGTATTACCTGCTGACCAAGCGGGAAGGCATGGGCGGCGGCGACATCAAACTGCTGGCCATGATCGGGGCTTTTCTGGGCTGGCAATCCCTGCCCTTTGTGGTGTTCGGCAGTTCGGTGATGGGCACGGTGGTGGGTGTCTGGGCCATGGTCAAACAGCGCAAGGGCGGCAAGACCGTCATTCCCTACGGGCCATTTCTGGCCATCGCGGCCCTGCTCTATCTTTTTTTCAGGAAGGAGATTTTCTTTCTCTTTGTCCGCTTTGTGCTCCACGGATCATAATCTAAGGTTATAGCAGGTTCTCTTTTTTGAGATATACTTGGAGAATGGAGATGGCAGCCGGGGTGATTCCGGAGATCCGCGCTGCCTGACCCAGGGTCTGGGGCTGAATTTTGGTGAGCTTTTCTATGACCTCACGGGAAAGGCCGGGCATGCTCCGGTAGGGCAGATCCTCCGGCAGAAGCACTGATTCCATCCGTTTAAAGCGGTCCACCTGCTCGCTTTGCCGCTCGATGTAGCCATGATATTTGATGGCCAGCTCGACTTCTCGGGTAACCTCTTCTCCGGAGCGCGGCAGGGTGATGTCGATGAGCTTAGCCACGGCGGCAAGATCCATCTCCGGTCTTCGCAAAAGGTCTGCCGCGGTCACCGCCGTTTTGAGGGTGGCGCTGCCCATGGCCACCAACCGGTCGTTCAGTTCCTGTTTGGGCCGGATTGTGGTGGTGTTGAACAACGTCAGGGTTTCTTCGATGGCCTGTTTCTTGGCCCGAAACAATCTGTACGTCTCGTCTTTCACCAATCCCAAATCCCGGCCGATTTCGCCCAACCGCAGGTCTGCGTTGTCTTCCCGCAACAGCAGCCGGTATTCGGCCCTGGAGGTGAACAGCCGGTAGGGCTCCTTGGTGCCCCGGGTGACCAGGTCGTCGATCAGCACCCCGGTGTATGCCTGGGAACGGTCCAGGATGAGAGGGGCTTCCCCGCGCACATATTTGACCGCGTTGATTCCTGCGATCAGTCCCTGGGCCGCAGCTTCTTCGTATCCGGAGGTGCCGTTTATCTGCCCGGCCAGAAAAAGACCCCTGATCCGTTTTGTTTCCAGAGACGGGTGCAGCTCCAGCGGATCGACATAATCGTATTCGATGGCATATCCGGGTCGGATGATGGCGACATTCTCCAGCCCTTTGATACTGCGGAGCATGGCGGTCTGCACGTCCATGGGCAGGCTGGTGGGCAACCCGTTGGGATAGATCTCTACCGTATCCAGCCCTTCCGGCTCCAAAAAGATCTGGTGCCTCTCCTTTTCAGGGAAGCGCATGACCTTGTCTTCCACCGACGGGCAATAGCGGGCGCCCACTCCTTCAATAATTCCGCTATACATGGGAGAACGGTCTGTGCCTGCCCGGATGATCGCGTGGGTGGTCAGATTGGTGTAGGTGATGTGGCAGGGCCGCTGCGGCAGCACCGGCTGCTTGCCTCTGTTGGAAAAGGAAAAAAGGTTGGGCGGCTCATCGCTGTATTGGGGTTCGAGTTCGCTGTAGTCAATGGTGGTGGAGTCCAGGCGCGGGGTGGTACCGGTTTTCATCCTGCCCATGGCAAAGCCCAGCTCTTTGAGATGCAGGGGCAGCGACAGCGACGGGACATCCCCCATGCGGCCGGCTGGGAAATTCTTCAGGCCGATGTGGATCAGGCCGTTTAAGAAGGTGCCGGTGGCAATGACCACGGTCCGGGCGGAGAGCTCTTCTTCCAGAGAGGTGAGCACCCCGGTGATCTCCCCGTTTTTAATAAGCAGACGGTCGGCGGTTCCTTGTTTGATATGGAGGTTTTCCTGCTGTTCCAGCACCGATTTCATACGCAGACGGTAGAGAAGTCGATCTGCCTGGGCACGGGAAGACCAGACCGCGGGGCCCTTCCGCGTGTTAAGGCGGCGGAACTGGATGCCGGTGGCATCGATGTTTTTTGCCATCTCGCCGCCGAGCGCGTCGATCTCCTTGACCAGATGTCCCTTGGCAAGTCCACCGATGGCCGGGTTGCAGCTCATGGCGCCGATGGTATCGACATTGACCACGAGCACTGCGGTGCGGCAGCCCATACGGGCGGAAGCGAGAGCGGCTTCGCAACCGGCATGGCCCGCGCCGATCACAATGACATCATATTGAGAGGAGTTCGGCATGGCTATGATCTGTAGGGTGCGGAAGTATTTGAGCCGGAAGTTTTGGCCATCTGCCAGCGCCATACGGGTTTTCGCGCCATCTGCCAGAAATCAGGGGTGAGCAGGACCGCCACCGTATACAGCTCAAGGCGGCCTGCCATCATGCAAAAGCTTAGGATAGCCTTGCCCATGGGGGGCAGGTGCCCGAAATGCTGGGTCGGGCCGACCAGGTTGAGGCCCGGCCCGATGTTGTTCAAGGTGGCGATTACCGCCGTGGTGCCGGTGACGATGTCCACGCCCAGAGCGGTAATAGCCAGGCTGGCCAGAAGAAAAACCCCGATATGCAGGGCGAGGAATCCCAGGATGGCGACCATGACTTCCTGCGGGACCTTGACCTTGCCGAATTTCAAGGTGCCGACCGTGCGGGGATGCACCAGATTTTTCAGCTGCAACCGGGCGAACTTGAAGAAGAGCAGGATGCGCACCACCTTGATGCCGCCGCCGGTGGAACCGGCACAGCCGCCGACAAACATCAGGGAGACCAGCAGAATTTTCAGGGCGGGCGGCCATTGCTCGAAGTCCGCTGTGCCGAAGCCGGTGGTGGTAATGATGGTGACCACCTGGAAGGCTGCGGTGCGTACGGTTTGGCCAAAGGTGGCATAGACCTGGTGATACGAGTTCACCGCCACGATGAACAGGGTGGCCACGACGCAAAGACCGAGGTAAAAGCGGAATTCTTCATTGCGCCAGTAGGCGGAGAGTTTTCCTTTGATGCCGGGGTGGTGCAGAGCAAAGTTTGTTCCGGCCAGAAACATGAAGATAATGATCACTGTTTCAATGTAAACGGAATCGAAATAGCCCACACTGGCAGTGTGCGTAGAAAAGCCGCCGGTGGCCAGGGTGGCGAAGGAATGGCAGACCGCATCAAAGAAACTCATGCCGCCCCAGACGAGCAGGACGGTTTCAACGGCGGTGAAAAGAAAATATACGCCCCAGAGGATGCGGGCCGTATCCTGGATGCGGGGAGCGAGTCGGTCCTTGGTTGGCCCAGGCATCTCGGCCTGAAAGAGCTGCATACCGCCCACGCCCAAGAGGGGAAGGATGGCCAGGGAGAGGACGATGATGCCCATGCCGCCCAGCCAGTGGGTCATGGCCCGCCAGAAAAGGATGCTTTTCGGCAGGACTTCCACCTGGGAGAGCACTGTGGAACCGGTGGTGGTGAAACCGGACATCGACTCGAAAAAACAATCGACAAACAGAGGCATTTTGCCGGAGAAATAGAAGGGCAGGGCACCGAGAACGGCCATGCCCAGCCAGCTTAAGACCACCACGGCAAAACCGTCCCGGTAGCCGAGGTCCTTTTCCGGAGCAAAAAGCGCGAGAAACACAAGGCCGATGAGCGCTCCGAAACCAGCGGAGAGCAGAAAGGTAGAGGTCATGCCGTCCTGGAAATAGAGGCTGAAAGGAATCGGTGTCAGAAGACAAAATGAAATCAGAATCAGCAGTTTGCCGAAGATGTTGAGAACCCCGCCGGTACGCATTGTCTGCGGTGCTCCTACACTTCAAAGAGGCTTTCCAGAGCGGAAAGCGCCTGCTGGGTAAAGAAAACCACCAGATTGTCGTTTGGCTGCAGCTTGGTGTCTCCGGAGGGGATGATCACCTGGTCGTTGCGGATGATGGCGCCGACAATCGAGCCTTTGGGGAAATCAAGGCGCTTGAGGGGAAGGTCGACAAAATGCTCCCGCTTGGGAACCTTGAGCTCGATAACCTCCGCATTGCTGCCCATCAGGGTGGCGACGTTGACGATCTTGCCGCCGCCGCGCACAAAACGGAGAATCATGTTGGCTGCAACCTGGCGGGGGCTCAAGGGGACATCGATTCCCAGCTTGTCGAGCATGGGAATGAAACCGGGGCTGTTGATGTGGGTAATGCACTTTTTTGCGCCATGGTGTTTGGCCAGAAGGCTGGAGAGAATGTTGGTGGTGTCGCTGTTGGTGACGGAGATGACCAGATCCGCCTGGTCGATGCCTTCGTCGAGAAGATCCTGAGCTTCCAGCCCGTCACAGTTAAGAACCACACCGGTCTCAAGCTGTTCGGACAGATATTCGCAACGGTCTTTGTTCTGCTCCACCAGACGGACGTTGATTTTTTTCTGTTCCAGCTGGCGGGCGACCAAGTGTCCGATGATGCCGCCTCCCACGATGAAAACATTCTTCGGCATCTGACTTTCGGTATTGAAGAGCAATCGTTCCACCGCAGGAACTTCGCTTTTGCGCATGACCAGATACACCTTGTCGCCGGGCTCGATGGTGTCCTGTCCGTGGGGGATGATGGTTTGATCATCTCTGGTGATGGCGACGATGACAAAGTCGTAGATCCCTTGCATTTCCCGGAGTTTCAGCAGGGTGGAGCCGACACAGGGGTGGCTTTTCTGGGCGACATAGCCGAGCAATTCCACCTGGCCTCGGGCAAATTCCGCCACCTCAAAGGCTGCGGAAACATTGATGAGATGCATTATTTCTTCGGCCATGGCCAGGTCGGGGCTGATCAGTAAATCAATGCCCAGGGATTTCTCGGCCTGGGAGGTGCCTTGCGCGTAGAAGTCGTCGTTGCGCACCCTGGCTATTCTGGTTTTAACGCTGTAGTTTTTTGAGATGATGCAGGCGATGAGATTGACCTCGTCGCTGTCGGTTACGGCAATGAACAGGTCTGTTTTGGCAATGCCTGCTTCCTCAAGGACGCGGGCGGAGGCGCCGCTGCCCCGGACGGTGAGGATGTTGAGGTCCCGCTCTATGCGGCGGAGCTTGGATTCGTCCTGGTCGATGAGGACAACTTCCTGTCCTTCCACCGAGAGTTTTTCACTCAGGTGGTAGCCGACCATTCCCGCTCCGACGATCATGATACGCATGGGGTGCCTCTTCAAGGGAAAATAAGGCGCTTGAACAAGAAGAGAAGCGCCGTACGGGTGTGCGCCTGTTTCAGGCGGCAAAATGCAAATAATCTTGTAAAAAAGCCATGTTAGGCGATTTTTTATGGAAAAAGTTTGCCATTATAGCTGGCTTGTCGGGAATTTGCAAATGCGCCTTATTTTTGCCACCAGATCAGAGCCCATTGAGGTGGGGTTTGTCTGGCGAGTTGCCAGGAATTATCTCCGGTTTGGCTCAGCCGTGCATCCACATAAGCGATCAGACGTTCTTCTTCCGCAGCAGTAGGGTCATCCACCATCCAGCGATACGATTGCAGGGCTTCTTCCCTGGAGCGGTATGTTCTGTTGCTGTTCAGGGTGATGAAGTCGATATGGGCGTGGATGCCAAGGGTGTAGAGAATGTTGACCGTGAAGATATAATCCGGGCCGGGTTGGAAGTCTCGGCCAAGGGCTTTAAAAAGATCCGGGTCGAAAGGCCCGGCTCCTACCCGGTCTACTATGTACACCGCCTTGGTGGCCCAGTCGTTCAGTTTGCGTAGAGCGCCTTTCAGGTCGTCCACTGACAGGGAACGGGAGGCGATGGCGATCTCGTGGCAGGGTATTCCCATAGCCTGCCAGTCATCGGTCCAGGAGGCCTGGATGGTTGTGATGTTTTTTTGCCCTGCGCCCTTGGCGCGTTTGTCCAGTTCCGCAAGCATGGCTGAAGAATAATCCATGGCCGTGATCTGACGCACCCGGCTTGATAACGGGATGGCCAGAGTACCGGGGCCGCTGCCCACGTCCAGAATGGACCATTCCGGCTCAAGGTGGAGATGGGAGATGAATTGGGCGACAAAGGGCGAGTCGATGTTGCGCTCGGCAAACGAGGCGGCCCTGCGGTCCCAGTCGCTGCTTTTCTTTTTTTTCCAGGACTTGTGGGTTCTGGATTCCCGCCACATGGTGTCCCAGTCGATATCCTGATAGCGCATCGTTTTATCCCCTGCGGGTAAGGCGGTTGACGATAATGGTCAACTCCTTGCCTGCGGTGCGCATGGTGCGGGTGCTCACCGCGATTTCGTATTCTTTTTCTGCCAGCAGGAGGAACTTGGGTAAACTTTTACGGCGGACATCGTGGGCCAGGTAGATGACCCCGTTTTCCGCCAGCAATGCACGGAAGATGTTCAGAAGCGGAGCGAAAAATTCTTCGCGAAAGAGAATCTCCGCGCCGATAATGGTGTCGAAGCGCGGCAGGTCAGGCGGCTTCAGCCAGTCGAGCAGTCGGCACTCAACCCCTTTGAGACCGGTGGCCGCGGCGCTGACCCGTTGAAAATCGAGAATGTGGGGCTCGTAATCGGTCAGGGTAACGCGGTATCCGGCAAGGGCGGCGGCAAGACCGGGCGCCCCGAGGCCTGCGCCGAGTTCAAGAAGTGTATGTTCGTCTTTGGTCGGCGGGGTGGTGAGCATGAGGTCCGCCAAAACCATGGCTGCTTCCCAGAGTTTCACCCAGAAGGGGAACTCTTCCACGTCCTGGAAAGGATCTTTTCCGCCAAGGAGCGCTTCGAGGTCGGTGACCTGCAGCAGCTGAATTTCTTTGTCGCGCAGGCGCAGCGGCTCGAAGTCCACGGTGTATTTTTTTCGGATTTCCCGAAGGCGGGCATACTGTTTTTCAGGAAGCTGCGAAGGATCCATCAGGGTCTCCATGACGGCAAAGGGCGCCGGTGATGTTATCGTTGCAGGAAAAGGGCGATAAAGACCAAGGCCGCAACTGCGAAGCGGTAGTAGGCGAATATGGCAAAACTTTTGGCCTTAATGTATCGCATGATAAATGAAATAAACAGATAGCCGGAGATTGCCGAGGCCAGAAATCCGGCAATATAGAGCGTGGATTGACCATCTGCCAATCCATTTTTGAGAATATCCGGAATTTCGTGCACGCCTGCTCCGAAGATGATGGGGGCGGAAAGCAGAAAGGAAAAGCGGACCGCTGCCTGCCGGTTGAGCCCCATGGCAAGGCCGCAGGTGATGGTGCTGCCGCTCCGCGATACTCCGGGGATAATGGCGCAGGCCTGGGAAAGCCCGACAAGCAGGGCATCAACCAGGGATATTGCTTCAAAATTGCGGGTGCGTTTGCCGGCGCGGTCCGCCAGAAGCAGCATCAGGCCGGCAACGGCCAGTGCAGTCGCGACCAGTGCTGGGTGTCGGAAATAAGTTTCCGCTGTTTTTCCCAGCAACAACCCGGCCAGGGCGCCTGGGATGGTGGCAATGGCGATAAAGAAAGCCATTTTGCGCAACCGCAAGGTTTCTGTCTGCTCTTTGTGGAGACCGAGGACAGCCTTGCCCATCTGCAGAAAATCATCCCGGAAATAGGCGAGGATTGCCAGCAAGGTACCGAGGTGCAGAGCCACGTCAAAGGCCAGGTCAGACTCCTGAGCCCCGAGGAAATAATGGGCCAGAGCCAGATGACCTGAGCTGGAAACGGGCAGGAATTCCGTGGCGCCCTGGATGATGCCGAGTAAGAGTGCTTCTATCATGTTCATGGGATGGCACTATACGAAAGGGAAGGAGAAAAGTAAATACCGTTGGATTAAACGATGTCGCTGAACAAAAAAAAGCCCGGCCAGAGGCCGGGCTTTTTTAGATGAACCTGTAAAAGGTCATCAAGAGGGGATTAGCAACCCTCGATAGCTTTCTTTTTCTTTTTGGCTTCGATCTTGCCGTCTTTTACATTAACCTTGTCGCCAACTTTGGCGGAACCTTCAACCGTGGATACAGCGCCGCCGCAATCAACGGTTACCTTGTTGCCATCAACTGCGGTTACGGTGCAGTCGGCAGCGAAAGAAACCGCAGCGGTGCTTACTACGAAAGCCAGGGCCATTGCCAAAGAAATCATTTTCTTGCTCATCTTCATCTCCTCCTAAAGTGGTATTTGGGAAATATTTCCTGTTATGCGAAACAGAAAAATAATGAATGACAGTTCAGAAACTATACGACAGGATTACAGAATGTCAACCGGAAAGTTCCCCTTTTTTGGAAGTCGTCATGGAGCAAAGGCAGATCAAGCAGCTCTGCTGCTGCCGTTTTTGCCGTGACAGCTTACTTCAGGATGGCGTTGAGATCATTCACCAGGGTCTCGTGGTCGACATAGCCGTCATACCGTTTGACAATATTCCCTTCCTTGTTCACCAGAAATGAGGTGGGAATCCCGAGAATGCCGCCGAAAGCCCTGGGTACCGCTTCAGAATCGCTGAGCAGGACCGGGTAGTTGATTTCCATTTTCTGGGCGAATTTGTCAACCAGAGATACGCCGCCCTGATCGGTGGAGATGCCGATCACAGTGAAGCCTTTTGGCCCGTATTCTTTCTGGAGCTGGATGAGCGAGGGGATCTCCTTACGGCAGGGTGGGCACCAGGTGGCGAAGAAATTGATCAGCATTGCCTGGCCCTGATAGGCGCTGGACCTGACCATGGAGCCATCTTTAACGGAAGGCAGGGCAAAGGCCGGCATCTTGGTGGCGGCCTGGGCAACGCCGGCCATCAGGCCGAAAAGGACAAGTGTGACGGTGAGAATGCGGGCTTTCGCCGCCATGGATTTGATGACTTGCATGTGTTTCTCCTGAAAATATGTATGCCGTTGGCATGGTCTGTAAGCGTTTACCGAAACAGATTCTTTTTACCCTCTTTTTCAGGGAAACAAAAGGGGAAATATTGGAATATTGGGCCTGCGGCTCGCGTGATTTAAGAGGACATGGCCTCCCGGCGGAGAAGTTCGCCGCGGGCGGAGATTACCACCTCCTGAGCAGGGATGGCCTTGCCGGAGCGGGAAAGCGCCTGGGAAACAATGTGGCGCATGTTGCCGCAACAGGGCACTTCCATGATGGCCATGGTGATGCTCTTGATCCCGGACGAAGCAAAAATTTCCGTTAATTTTTGAATGGCGCTGTCCACCTCGTCAAATTTCGGACAGCCCAGCATGACGACCTTGCCGCTTAGAAGATCGCTGTGAAATCCTGCATAGGCTACCGGCACACAATCGGCCGCGATTAAAAGATCGGCTCCTTTGAGGAATGGCGCGCTGGGCGGCACCAGGCGGATCTGCACCGGCCAGTGGCTCAGGGCCGAACCGGTGGCAGCGCCAAGCTGAACCGGAGCATTGGCTGCCTGGCAGGGGGTGGCCGGAGCGAAAGTCTGCAGTTTTGCCGAGGGGCACCCGCCAACGGGCGGAGCAGGGTGAGGTTTTGCCTCGTCTCTTTTGCTGAGCAACTCTTCCACGGCTTCTTCGTCAAAATCATCGGCTTCCCGCTCGATGATGCGCAGGGCTCCGGTGGGGCAATGGCCCAGGCAGGCGCCCAAGCCGTCGCAATATTTTTCCGCAAGCATTTTAGCCTTGCCGTCCACGATTTGCAGGGCGCCTTCCGCGCAGTTGATAATGCACTCGCCGCAACCGTTGCAGAGGTTCTCATCTATCTCAATAATCTTTCGCATTATTTTCATGGCTATCTCCATTATCCCTTGAGCAGCACCTTGGCTGCCAGGGTGGCTCCTGTGTTGGTGAGAAAGGAGCGGTCGATGATTTTCTGCAGATGCTCTCGGCTTGAGGGTGCATCCTTTTGTTTTTCTTCCAGGTTGGTGATCAGGTCCGCATCGTAGAGCACCTTGAAGTTCATGGTCTCTTCCGGTCGTGGCACATGGTGGTGGCCGATGATGTCGCACACCTCGTCGATGAGCGGTTGCGGCGCGCCAAGTCCGGTGAGGATGTCGCGGGCCACCGGCGGGCCCTCAATGTGCTGGTGTTTTGGCGACGAACTGTTGTATTTGCGCTCCGATTCCTTGATGCCGATGTCGTGCAGATAGGCGGTGATCGCCACCACTGCGGGGTTGCACTCCTCCTTGGCTGCGATATCTCCGGCATGCCGGGCAACGCGGCCGGCATGGCCGATGCGGCGGAAGTCATCGCCAAAGTAGCGTTTCATTTCCACGGCCACGCGTTCCTTGAGAGCCTCCTGTTTCTTGGCCAGCAGCTCCGGGGGTAAAGAACCAAGGCATTGTTCGGCATAGGGGCAATAGGAGGCGCAGCCGAAATCGTTGTTGGGATTGAGCATCTTGGTCCCGCATGTGCTGCATTTGCGGGTGGAGTCATCCTTGAAGAACTCGACATTGTTGCCGCATTTCGGACAGGTTGTCTCGAAAACGGCATTGGCATCCCAGTAGCGGCTGTCTTGGCCAGGGCACTGCATGGTTAGCTCCTTCTGTGGCACGATTCGGGCGGAGGGGGGAAAGGTCTCCGCCCGAATCGTTGTGTTACCCGAGAATGGCTTTCAAATCCTCGGCCGGGGTGGTTACCGGCTTGATGGCGAAGTTTTTCACCAGCACATCAAGCACGTTGGGCGTGATGAATGCGGGCAGGGAGGGTCCGAGCCGGATGTCCTTGATGCCCAGGCTCAGCAAGGTCAACAGGATGACCACCGCTTTCTGCTCGTACCAGGAGAGCACCAGAGAGAGGGGCAGGTCATTGACCCCGCATTCAAAGGCGCCGGCCAGGGCCACTGCGATCTGGATGGCCGAGTAGGCATCGTTACACTGGCCCACGTCGAGCAAGCGGGGAATGCCGCCGATGTCGCCCAGATTCTTGTCAAAGAAGCGGAACTTGCCGCAGGCCAGAGTCAGCACCATGCAGTCGGTGGGAATCTGCTCGACGATCTCCGTATAGTAGTTGCGGCCCGGCTTGGCGCCGTCACAACCGCCCACCAGGAAGAAGTGGCGGATGGCCTTGGCTTTGACCGCGGCGATGACCTTGTCGGCCACACCCAGAACGGTGTTTCTGGCAAAACCAACCAGGACAGAGCCCTTGTCAAGGGTGTCGGTGAAGCCTGGCAGTGCCAGGGCGCGGTTGATAACCGGGCTGAAATCCTTGTCTGCGCCGATATGGGCCACATCGGGCCAGCCGACCAGACCGGTGGTAAAGACATTTGCCTTGTAAGAGTCCAGCGGTTTCTGGATGCAGTTGGTGGTAAAGAGGATCGCCCCGGGGAATTGAGGCATTTCCTTCTGCTGATTCTGCCAGGCCGTTCCGTAATGTCCATAAAAATGAGGGTACTTTTTCAACTCAGGGTAGCCGTGACAAGGCAGCATCTCGCCATGGGTGTAGATATTGATCCCCTTGCCCTTGGTCTGCTCAAGGAGCA
>JAHJTI010000209.1 GCA_018829945.1 Pseudomonadota bacterium
CCTACGAACGCTTCCAGCCCTTCGGCACGCCGCCTGCCAGACAGGGCGATTACGCTTACCTGCTGCATATCGTCCGCTCGCTCAAGAGCACCGGCAAGGGGGCCTGCATCCTACCGCACGGTGTCCTGTTCAGGGGCAACTCCGAGGCTCGCATCCGCCGGGCTCTGATCCGCAAGGGATACATAAAGAGCATCATCGGTCTTCCCGCCAACCTTTTTTACGGCACCGGCATTCCCGCCTGCATCATCGTCATCGACAAGCAGGATGCTCATGCCCGCAAGGCCATCTTCATGATCGACGCCAGCGCCGGCTTTATGAAGGACGGTCCTAAGAACCGGCTGCGCGCCCAGGACATCCACAAGATCGTGGACGTCTTTAACCGGCAGCTCGAACTTGCCAAATTTTCGCGGATGGTTCCCTTAACCGAGATCGAGAAGAACGAGTTCAACCTCAACCTTCCGCGCTACATCGACAGCCGAAAAGTCGAGGATATCCAGGATATCGCAGGCCACCTGCAGGGCGGCATTCCCATGGTCGATGTCGAAGCATTAAAACCGTATTGGGACATCTGCCCCAACCTGAAAATGACGCTTTTTAAACCCAGCCGTCCCGGCTACCTCGTTCTTGCCGTGGACAAAGTAGCTATCAGGTCCACGGTTTACGATCATCCGGAGTTCAAGGCCTTTATCGCCGGCATGGCCGCCCACTTTGCCGCCTGGCGAAAGCGAACTGTTGTCACGCTCAAGGGCTTGAAAACAGGATGTAAACCCAAGGAAGTCATTGCCGCACTTGCCGAAGACCTGTTGGCCCACTATGCCGGCAAACCGCTCATCAACAACTACGATATTTATCAGCACCTCATGGACTACTGGGCCGAGATCATGCAGGACGATTTTTATCTCATCGCAGCCGATGGGTGGAAGGCCGAAACCACCCGTATTATCGAGAAGGACAAGAAAGGCAGGGAAAAGGACAAGGGCTGGACCTGCGATCTTGTGCCCAAGGCGCTTATCGTCGCCCGGTACTTTGCCAAAGAGCAGGAAGCCATAGACCAATTTACCGCCGAACTGGAAAGCGTTACTGCCCGCCGGATAGAGTTGGAGGAGGAGCACGGCAGCGAGGACGGCCCGTTTTCCGATCTTGAAAAAGTGAACAAGGGCAGTGTCACCGCCCGGATCAAGGAGATTAAAGGCGATAAGGAGGCCAAAGACGAGGCCGCCGTATTGGACGACTGGCTGAAGCTTGCTGAGAAAGATGCCGATCTCAAGAAGCGTCTCAAGGAGGCTGAGGCCGAGCTGGATGCCGAAGCCTATGCCCACTACCCCAAGCTCACCGAGAAAGAGATCAAGACGCTGGTGGTGGATGATAAATGGTTTGCCGCGCTCGAAGCTTCCATCAGCGGAGAGATGGACCGTATCAGCCAGACCCTCACCCAGCGCGTGAAGGAACTGGCTGAACGTTACGAAACTCCGCTGCCCCAGCTTACGAACCGTGTGGCTGAACTGGAATCCAAGGTCAACCATCATCTGGAGAGAATGGGGTTTACATGGAACTGAAACCCGGCTACAAGCAGACTGAGGTGGGAGTGATCCCAAAGGTTTGGGATGTGAAGTCTCTGGGCGAAATCGCTCCGATAGTTACAGGCAGTACCCCTCCGACGTATGACCTGGCAAATTATGGTGATGAATTTCTATTTGTCAGCCCATTGGATTTGGGTTCAACAAAATACATCTCCCGCACAGAGAAAATGCTTTCTAAAAAAGGGTTTTCGATTTCACGACCCTTTCCAACGGGAACGGTCTTGTTTGTTTGCATCGGATCGACTATCGGAAAATGCGGAATTGCTTCAGAAATATTAACTTCCAATCAGCAGATTAATGCGATCCTGCCGACGGCAGGCGTGTCGTCCGATTACATTTACTACGCGGTATCTGCTGCTGCGGCCAAGGTCAAATCGCTTGCAGGAGAACAGGCTGTTCCTATAGTCAATAAGACACAGTTTTCCGAAACTGTGATCCCTCTTCCCGCCACCAAAGCTGAACAAGAAGCCATCGCCGAGGCGTTAAGCGATGCGGATGCCCTCATCGAATCTTTGGAGCAACTCATCACCAAAAAGCGACAAATCAAACAAGGTACCATGCAGGAATTGCTTAACTGCAAGAAACGACTGCCAGGCTTCAGCAGGGGGTGGGAGGTGAAGCGGTTGGGAAAACTTGCGGACATTCGCAACGGTGGCACACCAAGCACAACCCAGCAAAAATTTTGGGATGGGGATGTTCTCTGGTGCACGCCTACGGACATCACTGCATTAAAGGGGCGCAAGTACCTAAATGAGACCTCTCGAAAGATCACTCAACAGGGCCTGAAATGCAGTTCGGCAGAAATGATACCTGCCAATTCGATTGTGATGACATCGAGAGCCACAATCGGCGAATGTGCTATCAACACAGTCGCTGTTTCAACCAACCAAGGTTTCAAGAACTTTGTCCCATTTGAGACTGTCGATTCCGAGTTCCTTTACTACCTGTTGCTGACCAAAAAACAGGCCTTCGTTAGCCTTTGTGGTGGCAGCACCTTCCTTGAAATCGGCAAGACTCAACTTGCCGGTTTTGAAGTACTATTACCCACCGTCAAAACTGAACAAATAGCAATTGCCACCATCCTAAGCAATATGGACACCGAAATTGAAGCACTGGAAGCGAAACTGTCCAAGACCCGCCAAATCAAGCATGGCATGATGCAGGAACTGCTCACCGGGAGGATACGGCTGGTATGAAAGAATCCCAGCATATCGAATGGAAGGAATCCTGGCGGGACGAATACCTGAAATGGATTTGCGGCTTTACCAATGCCGACGGCGGCACGCTGGTCATCGGCCGCAATGACAAGGGCGTGGTCACGGGTCTGAAAAATGCGGCGAAGTTGCTGAAAGATATCCCGAACAAGGTGCGTGACATCCTGGGCATCATGGTCGATGTAAACCTGCGCGAGAAAGATGGAAAAGAAACCCTGGAGATCGTTGTCGAACCCTATCCAAGCCCCATCAGCTACAAGGGCGAATACCACTACCGCAGCGGCAGCACCAAGCAGGAACTTAAAGGTGCTGCTCTGGAGCGGTTTCTGCTGAAAAAACGCGGCCGTAACTGGGATGATGCGCCGGAGCCTTCTTTCTCCCCGCGGTCCTGCAGCGCAGAGGCCCTGCGGTTGTTCAAGCAAAGAGCCGTAGACAGCGGGCGCATGGGCCGGGCGGTATTACGCGACAGCCGGGAGGTTGTCCTCGCCAACCTGGAACTGACCGAAAGACACGGTCTCAAACGTGCCGCCTGCCTGCTTTTCTCCGACCGGCCCGAGCAGTATGTGAGTGGCGCCTGGATCAAAATCGGTTTTTTCGTTACGGATGACGACCTGCGCTACCAGGATGAAGTGCATGGCAGCCTTTTTGAACAGGTGGAGAAGACCCTGGACCTGCTGCACACAAAATATCTGAAGGCATACATCACCTATCAGGGCTTGCAACGACGGGAGGCCTTCCTTTTTCCCGATGCCGCGCTGCGCGAGGCGTTGCTCAACGCGGTGGTTCACAAGGATTACAGCAGCAGCATCCCCATCCAGATCAGCGTGTATGACGACCGGATCGTGATTTGGAACCCCGGCGACCTCCCGGAAAACTGGACCCTGGAAAAACTGTTGGGAAAACATCCCTCCCTTCCGTTCAACCCCCTGATTGCCAATGCCTTCTTCCGGGCGGGCTATATAGAGTCGTGGGGGCGCGGCATCGAAAAGATCCACCGGGAGTGCCGGGAACTTGGGATCGATCCGCCGGTCTACGATTTCGGCATGTCCGGCCTGATGCTGACCTTTTTTGCCAATCCTGAACATTTGCAGACCATCGGGCTGAAACCGAAAGAGAGTACTACCCCAATCACTACCCCAATCACTACCCCAATCACTACCCATGACCGATTGCTGTCTCTGATTTCGGCAAAACCCGACATTTCGCAGCAAGAACTGGCTGATGCACTGGAATTGACCCGAGATGGCATCAAATATCACCTTAACAAGATGAAGCGTGATGGGACAATCCGGCATGTGGGACCGTCAAGAGGCGGCCATTGGGAGGTGTTGAAATGAATACGGTCGGCCAACCGGAGCGCGCCACGCAGAATCGTGTCATCAAACTCTTCCGTGATGAACTAAGCTACCGCTACCTTGGAGACTGGACCGACCGCGACGGCAACACCAACATCGATGAAGGGCTGCTGACCGCTTACCTGACCAAGTGCGGCTATACTCCGGCGCAGATCAGTGCGGCAACCCACAAGCTGCGTACCGAAGCCAGCAATTACAGCCGCGGTCTTTACAGCAACAATCATGCGGTATACAACCTGCTGCGATACGGGGTGCCGGTAAAGATCGAAGCGGGCAAGGTTACGGAAACCGTCCACCTCATCA
>JAHJTI010000210.1 GCA_018829945.1 Pseudomonadota bacterium
CGAACTTCCTTCCCAGATCATCCTCAGCCAGGAACGAGGCGAGCAGCTGCTGATCATTCCAGGCACGGAACTGTCGGTGGGGATAGAGGTGCAAGCGGGAATTTCACCCACCAAGATTGTCGCGGCCATTGGCCCGGCCCTTGCGGAAGCCCAGCAGCTTGAGTCGCAGGCGTAATGAGGAGCATGCAGTATGGATGAAATTTTACAGGAAATAAAAATGCTCCCCGGCGTTGTGGGGGTTTTTCTCTCGGTCGACAAACCGGATATTGTTTTTTCTTATATGCCGAAAGGCTACGATCATGAGACCATCAAGCTGATGGGGGTTTCCCTTCAGCGGATTTTCAAGATGAACGCTTCCTGCCGGCTCAGTGTCAATTCCGTGGAGATGCGGTTTCCCGATTCCCTGGTTTTGGTGAAAGATATCTGTGACGGTTCTTTGCTGGTAATTTTTTGTGAAACAGAGGCGAATTTCTCGTTGATCAACATGACCAGCAACATGCTCCTGGGAGAAATCGCTCTGGGAGTGGAACGGGTTCGTGCCAATCCGGATGCCGCCTTGCAGGCAAATTCGGCAAAAAAGGCCGGGAGTGTGGATTTTGCACAGGCGCAAAACGAAGAGCCGCTGAAAAGTTCTCTGCCTGTTTTTCAGGACGCGCTGGCCAAGGCCATTGGCCCCATCGCCGCGATGATTGTCAAAGAGATTGCCGGAAAATGGCTGCAGGGAGGGACGTGCTCTCAGGAGCGATTCCCGGAGCTGATCGATCTTTTTTGTCAGGAAATCGGAGACGCAGCCCTGGAAAAAGAATTCCGGGCAGACACGACAAGCCTTCTTCCCCGCTGAATTATAGACAAAAAAAGCCTTGCCCCTCCAGCAGGAGGAAGCAAGGCTTTTGTCCTTTTGCTCCTAAATCTATTTCAGCCGTTTGAACTCAACCCGATTGTTTATCTTTCTGTTCTGCTCTGTGGAATTGGGCACAATGGGGTGAGCGTGGCCGGATGCCGCCACTTTCAGTTTTTTAGCATCAACATTGCAATTTTTGATCAGGTAATTGCGCACAGCTTCGGCTCTTTTTTGGGAAATCTCCAGATTGGCTGCCGCATCGCCCGAGTCATCCGTGTTGCCCACCACTTCAAACACAGCGTTTTTCAGTTCCCTGCTTGTAAGGGCGCGCCCACCCATGATGCTGAGCTGATCGGCGCCTTCTTCCGGCAGTTCCGTCGCTTTGCCGGGGAAAAGGATCAGTAGCCGGAGAATCGTCGCTTCGATGGGGCTGATCTCCCGATCCTTGGATTTTTCCGTGAATAGAACGGTGACCGCCTCATCGGAACTCACCGATTCGCCTTTATGAGCCTTCAGCTTGATTCGTGCCGATTCCAGGGACTTTTCCGCCCGTTTGTTGCCGGGATCAATGGAAAGCCCTTTTTCGTAAGCGTCCACGGCATTTTCCACCTTTTCCGTCACCATGTAAACATCGCCCATGCCGAAAAACGCCTTGGCATGTTTCGGGTCAAGGGTCGAAGCGGTGACATAGTAACGCAAGGCATCGTTGTAATCGCGCAGCCGTTCAAGATTATAGCCCTGCATAAAGTTGATCTCAGGGTCTTTCGGGCATTGCTTGATGGAGGTTGCCAACAGGTCGCGCCGGGCTATGAGGCTGCGCTCCAGCCTGACTTTCTCGGCAAGTTGCTTGCAGTCTGCCGCCGAAACAGGTGGCGGGGACAGCGCGAGCAGAGTCAGCGTGCCGAGGAGCATGGGGCCCAGCAGCACAGCAGGCCAGGCCATGTACCATGGCTGTTTGTTCTTGTTCACTGTTGACATATGCTCACCGTTTGAGAATGCGAACCATGCTCATGCGCAACCGCTCGATTGCGTTGGCCAGGGCACCGATCTCGTCATTTTGCTTGATGCCGATGCTTTCTTCCAGGTTTTTGCCGAGGCTGATTTCTTCGGCTTTTACGCTCAGCCGGACAATCGGGTTTACTACGAACCGGTCCATGAGCAGCCAGATGCCGACCAGGGCCACCAGCAGGCAGCCTGCCCCGATCAAGTAGAGGGTTATGGCTCCTTTTTTGGCGTTGGCAAGGGCTTCTTCCACGGAAACATAGACCACGTAGGCGGCCACTGTCTCGCCGTCTTTCCAGTTGTAGCCATTGGTCGTGCCGTAGATTTCAACCTGATCCTTGGGTGCGTCCGTCACATCCCCATGGCAACGCAGGCAGTCCTTGCCTTCAACCTTAATGGGGCGTGCCAGATAAAAGAATGTTTCTCCATTTCGCTGCATGGAGCCTTCATGCGCCTTGAGCGTGGGCTGGCTGGCGAACATGGCAATCAGCCCGGTCTCCCATTCGTCAGCCTTGTTGGGCGGATAGAGGGGATCGAGAGTTGCCTGCTTGAAATCATATCCGGTCAGATTTCTTTTGAAGATGTCAAAGGTTCCGCGGGTGAGAACAAAGCCGGACATCAGTTCCGGGTAAAAGCGGTCCTTTTCGAAAACCTCCATGATAAGAGGGCGTTGTTTTTCCTTGTAAAAATCCCGGTTGGCCAGAATATAATTAAATATCAGCTCCCCTTTGCTTTTCGCTTCCTGCATGGCGCTGCGCTTGCTGAACATATAGCTGGCCGTCCCGATCCCCACGGTTGCGAGGCCGAAAATAATTGCCATGATGATTATGAAACGTGAACGAATTCCCATCTGTTTCTCCTTGAAATTGTAATCGTTCAGAAAGGGCAGTCCCGGTAAAAGCGACAATGCCCCGTAACTGATGGATTATACCGTAACCGTCGCATCGTATTCAACTGGCGAAAAAGAAGGCAAAAGCTTTTTGCGAAATATTCCGGCTCAAGCATTTTCCCGTTGTGATTTTGTTGCGCTCTTGGGCAAGGTCAGGTGAAAAGTCGTGCCGATGCCTTTCTCGCTGACCAGGTCAATTCCGCAGTGCATCTGGGTCAACATTTTTTTGGAGATCACCAGCCCCAATCCGGTGCCATGGGGTTTGGTGGTGAAAAACGGCTTGAAGGCGTCGCGGGCCAATTCTTCCGCCATACCGCAGCCATTATCGGTGATGGAAAGAAGGATGACGTTGCCGCGGCTTTGGCTGCGCACATGCAGGAGCGGGTTGGGCGTCTCTGCCATGGCGTCAACGGCGTTGGCTATAAGGTTCATGGTGACGTGCTGCAGGGCTCGGGGATCCACCATGATTCGTTTTGCGTCCGGGGCAATGTCGATCCTGATTTCCACGTTTTTGGCCCGGATATCCGCGCCCAGCAATTGCATGAGGTTGTCGAAAAACATCGCCAGATCGATATCGCTGTTCCTGAGCGTTTCGAACATGCTGAAGTTCTTGAGCGATTTGAGAAGCGTCTCCATCTTAATGATTTCACCGGAGATTCTGTTGAAATAAACATCTATTTCTTCGGGGGAATATTTATTGATGTTGTTTTGCAGGACTGTCAGGGCCATCTTGATGGAGTTCAGGGGATTGCCGATTTCGTGGCGGATGCCGGAAAAAAGGCAGCCGATGTTGTTCATCATCTCAGTGGCTTCATCGATTGCGGCCAGACGGTGCCGGTCGGTGATGTCTTGTATGAAAATCGAGATGTGTCGCTGATCACCGGGGATTCTGTATACAGTATAGCCAAGCACCCGGTGTTCGTAGTGGATAACGGTTTGTCGGCTTCTGGTTCGGCCCGGCTGCTGCACCGGGTCCAGGTCGTTGCAAAGCAGGGCGGAGAGCCCCGTGTAATCCTGAGCGGCCTTGAGCGGCTCAAGGATTTTCACGGCATGGGCGTTTTTGAAAAAAACCTTTTTCTCCACGGTATCGAGAATGATGAGGCCGGTGTCGATATTCCGCAGAACATCGGTGAAAATGCAGGGGGCATTGCAGAAGGCTTCCTCGGGCAGGGAAGGCTTGCTGTTATTGCCGGGCAGCAATTTATTGAAAAAGGCTTGTATCAAGAGAAACACACCATGATGGAGAAGGAAATTGTACCTGGATTTTTTCCATGGTAGCAGATTTGAAGGCAAAGGCAAGCGCGGCCGAGAATATTTCGATTTTTCTTGTGGAGGGTCGGCATGTTTCCCGGTAATATTGCTAGCGCAATGATGCCGCTCTTCCTCGTGTGATTCATCGGAGGTCATGATATGACAGTACGTTCCTGCGTCCATCCTTCCGGACAGTTTATCTATGGTGTGCATGCGCCTGCATACCAGGTTGCCAATCTGCGGGAAAACGATTATGTCGAGTCGCTTGGCGCACTTCCGGATGGCAGCCCGTATCTGAACCAGGCCAACTTTCCAGAAGGCAATCTGCAGGTTGATCAGGCGGATGCGATCTATGAAATCGTTAATCCTTTTCCTTTTCGAGGGGTTACGTACATCAGCAGCGCCTGGGCA
>JAHJTI010000312.1 GCA_018829945.1 Pseudomonadota bacterium
CCGCCCACATAGCTTGCCACTGCAGGGTAGAGGAAGAGGCGCACCGAGGGATGGGCGTGGATGCCCAAGCTTGCGGCCCGGGTGAGCGGGAAATGGCTGCAGGTCGGGACATAGGGGGATTCGCGCAGATATTTAGGGTTTAAGCCCAAGAGCAGATGGCTCATGATGGTATTGCCAGCGGCCATGATGTAGCTGATGTTGCTGGGGCTGATAATCACCTTCTTGCAGACCGTTTCGATCACCGAATTGATGGTGCGGACCACTTTCTCCTGCAGGGCTTTGAGGCCGCCGGGCCGCTGGGAATAAATAATTCGGGAGATGACATCCTCGCCGCAGCTGATCTGGTCGTTGTAAGCCGAAGCCTCGGCCACCACCTCGCCGGAGTTCAGGTCGATCAATACCCCGCAGACCGTGGTGGTGCCGATGTCCACCGCTAACCCGTAGAGATTGCCCGTGGTATCGCCTGGTTCTATGGCGATGATCCGGTCCGGTTCTTCGGCCCGCTTGCCGCGCAGCATGATCGCCGTCACCTGCCATTTGGCCTCGCGCAGGGTGAAGGGCAGTTCCATCAACAGCTCAGGATGGTCGTAGGTGGGCTCGGAGCAATCGTGGCATTTTTTCTTGATCCCCCGCATCAACCGCTGGAGATCGGGAACATTGTCTTCCAGTGTCGGCGGGTCCAGGGTAAGGAATCGTTTTTCCACCGGCGGCGACACCTGCCAGGTGCCGATCAGGTGGTCCAGCGACCGGGCGGAGATGGCCCGGGTGGTCTTGGGCTTGGCTTTGAGGGCCTTGCCGTCCTTGCTGGTTGCGACAGGAACGAAGACCACCAGATCCTCGACAACCGAAGACTGGCAGGCAAGACGGAAGCCTGCCGCATGTTCATCGCCCTTGAGCTGCATGGCCTTGTTGGCGGCAACTTCCCCCTGTTCGACCTTGACCTTGCACTTGCCGCACACCCCGTCGCCGCCGCAGGAGGCCTGGATAAAAATCCCTGCCTTGGCTGCGGCGCTCAGCAGGTTTTCTCCGTTATCCACCTCGATGACGACGTTGTCGGGCAGGAAGGTTACTGTTTTTTTCATGAATCTCCGGTCTCCGGAAAAGTATTGGCAATGGATGAATTATTGCCACAAAGATAGCAGGAAGGCGGGGCTTGTCAAGTATCCTTTCCGGGGAATCCTGCACAGGGCAATGGTGATGCCTGTTGCGGGATCAGGGCAACGAAGCGGATCATCAGGGCTGAACGAGATCGGCTGAGGCGGTAAAGGGAGGGGCGCTTGTTTCTGCGAAAACTATCTTAACTATGTGCGCTGGGAAATTGGGGAGTAAATAATGAGCATGGGCTTGCCGCAGTTTTGCGCCACATTTTCAGCCAGTGAGCCGAAGACAATCCGCTCAAGGCCCTGGCTGAAGGTGCTGGACATCACGACCAGATCATGATCGACCGCCGCTTCCACGATAGTTTCCAACCGTGCCTCCGTGGCAAGGACCTCGGAGCGGACGCAGTTGTTCATGCCGACGGCCTGGCTCCAGGATTCCATTTTTTTCCGGGCGGCGACAAGATCCTCATCCCTTTCGTCAGGCGGCAGCACTCCCAGCAGGGTAATGCGGTGTTCTCCCACTTTACCCAAGGCGCAGATTATATCCTTTAAGGCAATGATATCCTCGCTGCCCGTAACCGGGACAAGGATCTGTTCCGTGTGGAGCACTCCGGCAAAGCGGACGATGATCACCGGGCAGGTGGCGCGGCTGACAACCTGTTCGACAACCTTTTCAAACTCCTTGTGGGTTCCCTGCAGCGGATGGCCGAGGACGATGGCAAAGGTTTTCGTGCTTTCCGCCTGGGCGAGGATGCCGTCCGCCACATTATTTTCCTGTACTATTGCCGTGTTCAGCTCATAACCGATATTTTTCACCTCAGCCGTCTCAACCGCAAAGAGAAGCCTTGTTTCCGCCTGTAGCTCTCCATAGTATCTGCCGAGAGTTTTTGGAATAACGCGAACCGCGCAGGGACGGGCATTATGATGGTGGGCGATGATCGTGGACATCCTTGCCAATCCGGCAACGGTGGCCATGTGCGCGGCGCCGAAAATAACCTGCCCTTCCTGTTGGGCAGGCGGAACAAGTTTTTCCCAGGACCAGGGGATCAACTGCACGGACTCGGGGTTGAGGTCGGTTGTTGTGTGCTGCCCCTCTTCGCATTTTGCGGGGCATGGTTCGATAATGCATGCTTCGCCCGCCTTAACCACAGCTTGCCGGGCCAAAAGCGGGCCGGCAAGCTCCGCAAGGAAGACTCCGGCCAGCACGA
>JAHJTI010000003.1 GCA_018829945.1 Pseudomonadota bacterium
CCTTTTTTTTTCAAGTAGGAACCTGGAATTCCCCGTCCACCTGGAGAGCCGTGGCAATGCATAAAAAAACCGAACTGTACGAGCAGCGGCTCAAAAAACTCATAGAAGAGGTCACCCTGTACCCGGTTTCCTGCGAACGACTGGCCATGGGGCGCGGCGACCTTGCCTGGCTGGATGGAGTGCTGGCCGGGGGAGCAAAAATCGTGCAACTGCGAGACAAAGACTCCGACGGTTTGCACCTCTTCGAAAAAGCCAGAATCTTCCGGCAAAAAACCCGGGAAGCAGGAGCCCTGTTCATCGTCAATGACCGAGTGGATATCGCGCTGATGAGCGGCGCCGACGGGGTCCATCTCGGCAACAGTGACATCCCGGCATCAGAGGTTCGCGCCCTGGCTCCGGACCTCATCATCGGCGTCTCCTGCAACACCGAAGAGCAGGCTGCCAGCGCAGAAAACCGCGGGGCCTCCTACTTCAACATCGGGCCGCTCTATGCCACCCAGACCAAGGACGGGCTTTCCGCTTTTCTCGGACCTGCGGCCATACAAGCATTCAGCGCCCGATCCGCCCTGCCCTTCACAGTCATGGGCGGCATCAAAAAAGAACATATTCCGGAGTTGACCGCCATGGGAGCCAGGCGACTGGCCGTGGTCACGGCCTTGACCCGTGCCGACGATATCGCCGCCGAAACCAGAAGCTGGCTGGATGCGATCAAAAAAGCAACAACGCTTGCCTGAAACAATACAACCAAGAGGAACAACGGTGCCCACCCTCGACCAACGACTCGCCGACATCAAGCTTCTCATGCGCTATGCAGTCCCGCCGGATGACCTGGCCAAAGCCACTGCCCTGGTGGAAAAACACGGCACGGACAGCGTGGGTCTGAATATTTTCCATGCTTTTTACAGCTATCTGCCCGAGGGACGGGAAGACGCCATTACCGTTCTTCGTCTGCTTGATCGCAGACAGGGGACCTTCCTGATTTGCGCCACTACCGGCTTGGCCGATTATCTCTATCTGGCCACCGGCGAGCAGGCCGAATTCCTGGGACTCTTTTCCGAGGGCATCTGGGAGGATGAGGTTCTGGCCTTTTTCAACCTTGAAAACCGGGAAGCCTTTCTCAAAAAATATGGTGATCTATCCACCTTTCCGGTGTATGTGCCGGCCCATCTCCATACAGATCTCTGCCCGTTCTGCCATGTTGCGGACGGTGAAACCCACACTCTTGGCTGCCCGGTAGAGATATGTCCCTGGTGCGGCGGCCAGCTGACCTCCTGCGGATGCCGCTTCACCCTGCTGGGCAAGACAGATCTGAAAAACGACAGCCAACTTGAAGAGCTGCTGATGCTGCTCAATAAAAAGGGCCGGCTCCCCTTCTCTGCAGAGGAACACCGGCCCGCTTACCCTATCACCCCACTAGATCTGCAATAATTGCCTATCTAAGCGTTTTCAAGTATTTGAAGAATGGAGAGTCCGGGGAAATCACCAGCCGGGTATTGTCCCCCATGGTGTGCCGGTATGCGTCCATACTCTTGGAAAAAGCGTAAAACTCCGGATCCTGATTGTAGGCATCCGCATAAATCTTGGCTGCTTCGCCATCGGCCTGCCCTTTGATCTTCTGACTCTCGCGAACAGCCAGGGAACTGACTTCCCGCAATTCCCGTTCAAGTTTGCCGAGAATCTCGGATTTCAAGCCCTCGCCGGTGGATCGTTTTTCCGCAGCGATCCGTTTGCGCTCCGAAATCATCCGCTCATATACCCGCTGCTGGACCGTCTCGATATAGTTGACCCGCTTGAACATCACATCCACAAGCTCGATGCCGTACTGGGGTGTAGCCTTGGAAGCGGCGGCATGGATCATGGCCGAAATCTTGTCCCGACCATAGCGGATCTGCTCATCCTTGCCCGCCGGGCCAAAACCCATGCCTTCCGGATCCCAATCCGAACTGCGGATGATCTCAACCAGATCATTCTTGTTGACCAGATCCCGCACCGTACCATCAATAATATCGTCAAGGATGGTCTGGGCGCGTTTCTCGTTGTTTACCGCCTGCAAAAAGACCAGGGCGTTGGAGATACGCCAACGCGCCGTGATATCCAGATAGACAAAGGTCTTGTCGTTGGTAGGAACCTGATTGGGGTCTCCGTCCCAGATGAGGATCATCTTGTCGAAAAAAGTAACTTCCTGGATGAAAGGGGTCTTGAATTTCAGACCGGCCTCGGTAATGGGCTTGCCCACCGGGCGGCCAAACTGGGTGATCACCACCTGTTTGCCCTCGGGCAGAATGAAAAATGAATTATACA
>JAHJTI010000211.1 GCA_018829945.1 Pseudomonadota bacterium
CGATCAAGCAAAAATACGGCAACAAGATTTCCTGGGCCGACCTGATGATCCTTACCGGCAACTGCGCGTTAGAGTCGATGGGGTCCAAAACCTTCGGCTTCGGCGGTGGGCGCGAGGACGTTTGGGAGCCGGAACAGGATATCTACTGGGGCAGCGAGGACACTTGGCTCGGCGACAAACGCTACTCCGGGAATCGGGATCTTGAGAACCCCTTGGCGGCGGTGCAGATGGGCCTCATCTACGTGAACCCGGAAGGCCCCAACGGTAAGCCTGACCCTGTCGCCTCGGGTGTTGACGTTCGTCAGACCTTCGCACGCATGGCGATGAACGATGAAGAGACGGTCGCCCTGGTTGCCGGTGGCCATACCTTTGGTAAGTGTCATGGCGCTGGCCCTGCTTCGCATGTTGGGGCTGAACCTGAAGGCGCTCCCATTGATCAGCAGGGGCTTGGCTGGAAGAGCAGCTTTGGCAGCGGCAAGGGCGGTGATACGATCAGCAGCGGCATCGAGGGCGCCTGGAAGCCGAACCCGACCACTTGGGACATGGGCTATCTGAAGGTGTTGCTCAAATACGAGTATGAACTGGTCAAGAGTCCGGCCGGCGCGCATCAGTGGTTGGCCAAGGACGTGGACGAAGAGGATATGGTGGCTGACGCGGCCGACCCGTCCAAGAAGCATAGGCCGATGATGACCACGGCGGACCTCTCCCTGAAGTTCGACCCGATCTATAAGCCGATCGCGCAGCGCTACCTGAAGAATCCTGCGGAGTTCGCGGATGCATTTGCTCGGGCGTGGTTCAAACTGACTCACCGTGACATGGGTCCGCGCTCGCGCTATCTCGGCCCGGAGGTCCCGGCGGAGGAACTGATCTGGCAAGACCCGGTGCCTGCAGCCGACCAGAAGCCGATCACCGGCAAGGATATCGCCGCCCTCAAGGGTAAGATTCTTGCCTCCGGGTTGTCGATCTCCCAGCTGGTCTCGACAGCTTGGGCGTCGGCCTCCACTTTTCGTGGTTCCGATATGCGTGGTGGGGCCAACGGGGCGCGCATTCGCCTTGCCCCGCAAAAGGATTGGGAGGTTAACCAGCCTAAGCAACTGGCCAAGGTGCTGCAAACCCTTGAGAAAATCCAAAAGGAGTTTAACGGCGCGCAGTCAGGCAAGAAGAAGGTAACGCTCGCCGATTTGATTGTCCTGGGCGGATGCGCCGGTGTCGAACAGGCTGCGAAAAAGGCTGGCCACAAGGTTGTCGTTCCCTTCACGCCGGGACGCACGGATGCGTCGCAGAAGCAAACCGATGCGAAGTCATTCAGTGTACTTGAGCCGAAAGCAGACGGGTTCCGCAACTATCTCAAAAGCAAATACGCCGTATCGGCGGAGGAAATGCTGGTTGATCGGGCGCAACTGCTGACCCTGACCGCTCCTGAGATGACGGTTCTCATCGGCGGGATGCGCGTCTTGAATGCAAACTTTGGACAGTCCCGGCACGGGGTATTTACCAAGCGGCCGGAAACGCTCACCAATGACTTCTTCGTGAATCTGCTCGACATGGGCACAACTTGGAAGGCAACCTCGGGAGACGAAAACGTGTTCGAGGGACGAGATCGCGTGAGCGGCAAAGTCAAGTGGACCGGCAGTCGTGTGGACCTGATTTTCGGCGCCAACTCGCAGCTGCGCGCTCTGGCTGAGGTCTATGCTCAGGGTGATGCGGATAAGAAGTTCGTGCGTGACTTCGTTGCGGCCTGGAACAAGGTCATGAACCTGGACCGTTTCGATCTCGCTTAACAGCAAGCAAGACAACCTCCGGTTCAGCTCTCGGCATACCGCCGTGGTTGAGCCGGAGGGATCTCATCAAAGTTTTGTTCCAAGCATCACCTTTGTGTTTATCCCCGGAATTCCTGTTAAGCATTGCCAATCGAATTACACGCCTCCGCTTTCTCCACCAGGGCGATGATGGTCCAGCCCGGTTGCGGACTCAACTGCTCCTCCGCGCTAAAGACCTCGATGCCGTCTTTGGGAGTGACTCCAAAAAGCGGAATCGCTCCATGCCCGTGCTGCTTTTGAAAGGCGGTAAAATCAAAGGTTGGGGTGAGCCTGGTGCTGCGCACCTCCCAGTTGCCCTGGACTAATACTTTGGACAAACTTGAAAAAGTAACTTCCTCTCCGAAAAGAACCCGCCAGTGACGCCGGGAAATGGCTTTGCGTTTTTTGGTTATTTCCAGATCCGAGGCCGCCTGGATCGCAAAAACACTATTTGATCCCAGCTCCATCCGGTAATGCATGCAGGAAAGGGTGTTGAGCGGTCCCCGCGGAGAAAGGGCGAGCAGTTTGCCAATCCCGATCAGATCAAGATTGCGGTCCGCATGTTCGGATACCGGTTCGCCGTAATAGGTTTCCAGGCCGTCCATCCTGGCATTTTTTATTTTATCCCAGTCACTGTCCACAAGCAAAACGCGAAATCCCGCCTGCAGCAAAGCCTTGCCGATGATTCGTGCCACCAGGTTGGCACCGATGATAAGAAATCCTTTTGGTTCCGGTTCTGCCACACCGAGTTTTTTGGCAATAAAACGGGCGGTACCGCTCTGCAGAACCACAGTGCCGATAATAACCGAAAAGGTCAGCGGCACCAGCAGGCCTGCCTCACTGTATCCGGCCTCTTCAAGCTTTATGGCAAAGAGGGCGGAAATGGCGGCGGCCACGATGCCGCGGGGTGCAATCCAGGCGAGCAAGTGGCGTTCCGGCCATTTCAGTTGCGAGCCAAGGGCGGAGATCATGACGCTTAAGGGTCTTGCGAGAAACTGGATGGAAAGAAAAATGAAAACCACCTGCCAGCCGAGATGAAGAAACCGCTGAAAATCAAGACGTGCGGCGAGCACGATGAACAGTACGGAGATAAGTAGAACGCTTAAGCTTTCCTTGAAGTACAGAATCTCTTCCAGGGAAACATCCCGCATGTTGGCAAGCCAGATGCCCATGACCGTTACGGTGAGCAGCCCGGATTCGTGTTGAATGCTGTTTGAAAGGGCAAAAACAAAAACAACCAGACCCAATGTGGCCACATTGTGGAGATACTCCGGCAGCCAGTGGCGGCGGAGGATGTTGCCATATAGATACCCGGCCAGGGAGCCGAAAAGCAGTCCGACGCCGACAAGCTTGGCAAAGGCAAACAGGGTGTGGCTTAATACATGATCACTGCTGCTGGCGAGCATGAACTTGTAGACCAGAACGGCCAGGGTCGCGCCGATGGGATCGATTACAATGCCTTCCCATCGCAGGATATTGGACACTGCGGCAGTTGGCTTGACCGTGCGCAGCATGGGTACGATCACGGTGGGCCCGGTTACCGAGGTGATCGCACCGAAAAGCAGGGCAAGCGACCATGGAAAGTCAAAGAGCAGACGGGTTGCTGCGGCAGTGATCAGCCAGGAGGCAAGCACCCCGAATGAGATCAGGTTGCGAACTACTCGCCCCAGTCCGGCAATCTGATGAAAACGCAGGGTAAGGCTGCCCTCGAAAAGGATCACTGCAACGGAAAGGGATATAAAAGGAAAGAGCAACTCTCCGAAAAGGGCATCGGAGTTGAGTAATCCGGTAAGCGGTCCGGCGATGATTCCTGCAAAAAGCAGAAAAAGAATGGCGGGCAGCTTTACCCGCCAGGCAAACCACTGGCAAAGTATACCGACAAAAATAATGGCAGCCAGGATGAAGGCTTTATCAATCAGCACGTATTTTTTTTCTCGTTGTAATTATGAGGCTTGGGTAGAGAAACAAACAGGGTACCGGTTTTCTGTGAAATTTATAGCTGTGGGTCAATATTCCCCGGCCCGCCGCATTGAGGCGCGTAGCAGGTAACATTTTTAAAATCACATATTTCGTTGCAGCTCGGACATTTTTCAGGTGGGGATGCTGCCTGGATGGTTCTCCCGCAGCCGCCGCATTTCCAAAAAGGATCGGCAGCCGGCATCATCGTCGCCCCATGGGGTGAATACCCGCAGTGGCCGCAGGTTGTCTGGATATCTTCATAGTTTTTGCCGCATTCTTCGCATTTGCCATGTTTTACAGTATCCATGCGTTCCTCCTATTGATTATGGCCCAACTGTAATCATCTCGCAGGCCGTATAGCTGCATACAGTCGAGTTTATGTGAAAACAGAAAAACACTCTTTGACAGGGCTCTCCACAGTTTCATCCGTTCATGCTGAGCGTGTCGAAGCACCGTAGAGCATCTTGCAACAGACTCAATCATAACGCAAAAAACTTTCGGCCTCTGCTAAAAAATTGTTCGGGGAGGTGTTGATCAAGAGAGCGGCAAAGCAGGGCCGGATGAATCTCTCTTGCTTAATCCGATGTATTCCTGTGCACCAGATCGATAATGGTCACCTCCGGCGGTGCCAGGAAACGGATGGGCGGGCCCCAGGTGCCTGTGCCGCGGCTCAGGTAGAGAAAGCCGCTGTCCAGTTTGGTAAGCTGACCGCTTCGTTGGGGATAAAAAATCCAGGTGAGCAGGTTGAAGGGAAATATCTGGCCCTTGTGGGTGTGGCCGGAAAGCTGGAGATCAAAAAGGCCCAGGCTGTCCGGATCGATTTCCGGCCGGTGTTTGAGCAGAACCGTAAAATTTTTCCTGGGCTGGGCAAAAAGAACTTCGCGCTCCGATTCTGCCTGCTCTTTGCCAAATGATCCGGCTGCCGGGTCATCAACGCCGACAAAGTTGATGCCGCCGACCATCACCCCTCGATGGCGCAGCACCGTAAAACCTGATCCTTCCGTAAAGTCCAAGGCATCCTGCAATCCGGCGTAGAATTCATGGTTGCCGGTAATGGCGAGTTTGCCCAGGGGCGGATTGAACGCCGCCAGCAAAGCAACTTCTTCTGTGAGGTGGTTGAGCTGGCCGTCAACCAGATCGCCGGTGGAAACCAGGATGTCGGGTTGAGCCTCTTGTATCCTGGCAAGAATTTTTTTGAGCCGTCCTTCACGGATAATGAGTCCCAGGTGCACGTCCGAGATCTGGGCAATACGAATCCTGCCGAGTCTTTCCGAAACTTTTGGATTGGCGATCTCAATGTGCTCCAGGCGGGTATTTGTTGCTTCAAATAAGCCGTAAGCGAAAATAGCAAGCACCAATATCGCCTGTGCCGTGAACAGCCTTCGCGGTGATATCTCTGCCTTGGCAAATTTGCGTTTCCGGATCTTTTTCGCAGCCTGGATTGCAAAGCCGAGCAGATCAACCGTGCCGGAAATGGTCAGAAAAAGGAAAAGCAGCCCCATCCAACTGAAACTCGCATAGGCCCAGAACCGTGCTCCTGTCTCAATCCCGGCTCGTTCGGCCACCCGCACCATGATCGGTGCCGCGATCATCACCGCCATGAACAAGATTATGCAAATATTGGTTTTCCTGCCGGGCTGAAAAGCCGTCCGCAATTTGCGGAAGGCATAGTAGTGGACAAGAGGATAGACCGACAGATACAGAAGCAGGAAACGGAGCATGCTTTCTCACACGGTTGATTTGAGTAACGTGCTGCTTTTAGTATTAAAAATCGATCAAGTTAAACAGGGTGAGCGTGGCTTTGCCCTTGGTGCCTGGAGCATTAAGCAAATGCCATGCAGTGTATTGCTCGGCATAGAGGGTGGCTGAGGTCATGCCGTCCAGCACCACCACTACTTGCAGGCCGCGCAGGGCAGCACCGGTGGCGGTATGTAGCACCGCTCCTTCCGCCGCAGTGCCGACGATGACCACAGTCTTGATCTCCCGGTCGCGCAGAATCTTTTCCAGTTCCGTATTGTAGAATTTATCTACTCCGGATTGGACGATGGGTGCATCATCCAGCGGCTGTACGCCGGGCAGGATGGTCTGCGGGCTGCCCTTGGCGGTCAAACTATAGACCACGCTCATGCCTTTGGCCTTTGCCCGGCTAAGAAATTCTTTGATCCGAGGTACTGAATCCGGGCAACGGGGCCGCCGTTCTGCATTGCAGGTCCATTCCTCGATGTCGAGGATCAGCAGGGCGCTGGTTTTGGGGTCGAGGTGGACAGGTTGCAGGGTAACCGGCGGTGGAGGCTTGATTTCGTCCCAGACATCCAGAAGATTTTTTTCTTCTGCCATGCACGGAGTGGGGCAAGGGGGCAAGGAAAAGAGAAGGGCGAGGAGCACTAGGGAGGGCATTCGCATTCTTTGCCGAGGGCTGTTAAATTGCATGGCGGGTTCTCTTGTTTGTCCCCGTGTTAAGGAGAATAGGTGTCGGTTTATTATTTCTTCAGCTTTTGAATTATCTCCTCAACTTCCTCGTACCCCTCCTTGTAAAATTTTTCTTCATCGGGATCGAGTTCACGCAGCAGGCGGAGAAACTCTCCGGCGTGCTCTTTTTCTTCGTTGGCTATGTCGATGAGCACTTCCTTTGCAAGCTCGTTATCCGTACTCTCGGCGGTTTGTTGATACAATTGTATGGCTTCATACTCTGCGGCAATCATGAAGCGGATCGTCCGGACCAGCTCCGCATGGCTGAGCTTACGATCGTTTTTGAGTCCTCCAAACGGGTTGCAGAATTCAGGCATATTGAGCCTCCTTGTAGAGTTTACATTATTCAATGATGCAGTCTTCACCGACAATGCAATTTCCTAAGACTGCCCGAGCATCATTTGCCGACAATCACCTCCGCGCCTTCGACAATGACCCCGTAACGGTATCCAGCGCCGAAGTCACGGTCCAGGGAAAGATTGCCCTTGATGGTGACCACATCTCCAATCTCGGGCAGCGAGTCGGTGGTGACCACCAGATCATTGGTTGCGGCGGCCTGACTGCCGGTGCCGTCTTGCAGGTGCAGCCAGTTCTTGCCCATGATTTCACGAGTGACCTTGACCACCTTGGCGTGAACCACCACCGGCTTGTTCGCAAGCGGAACTTTCTTTTCAAAGATTTCACCGATGGTATAGGCATTGGGACCTTCGGCTTTGCTCACCGTGATCATCTGAGCCGGAGCGGCTGCGGACATGATCCCGGCAGGGGCAACATTACCCCCGGCAGCGACAAGCCCGGCTGAAAAAACGATGCTTTCAAATGTGCGGTTCAGCGAGGAGCTTTTGAAATTGCTCATCTCCATGCCAGGGAGGCAGGCGATATCACTCCCCACCTCGACTGTACTCATGGGCAGGGCTACCCAGGTTTTGACGCTGCCAGTGTCCACCAGAACATAGGTGTAGCCACCGCTGTTCATGGTTTCGGCCACTTTGCCCGAAATCCCTTGCATCTGTGGGCCGTCAGCCATGCCACCCCCAGCCATCCCGTTCCCTCCCATTGCTGCTCCAGCACCGCTTGGAGCAAAGGCGCTGGTCTGTAAAGGGTTTGCAAGGAGAAGAGCGGTGGCGAGTACCAGAGCGGTACGGAAGATCATTCGCTTGCTTGTATTCATCGCATGTTACCTCATCGAATATTTTATGGGGTTGGCCTGTCGGAAGCAATGTCATGATTCGTTCCTTCAGGGAGATTTTCTAAATGTACGGCATTTTACAAAATTTGCTCATAATAACGTCATTTCCTGTCAATTTCTCCGGTTTGTGGGAATAGATCGACAGATTAACACGTTAGGAATTGGTTGTTTCTTATTACACGGAACTGATATCATAGCATTGAGATTAGATGATTTCTGCTGGGTGGAGAGTACAGATGATGAAACAGCTTTTGCTGGGGATTTTGTGTCTTTTTGGGTTGGTCGCGCCTATTCATGCACAACAGCCCCTTTCTTTAAACACCTTTGCCGGGCCGCCGCTTTCCACCGCTGGCCACAACGGATATTACGACCGGATACTTCTGGAGGCATTCAGTCGGCTGAAAATACCCATTACCATCGGCCATCTTCCGGCTGAGCGCTCTTTGCAAAACGCCGACCGCGGTATTGATGACGGCGATTTTGTCCGTATTGCCGGGCTTGAAAAACGGTACCGAAACCTGGTTATGGTGCCGGAACAGCTCGATGATTTTGAGTTTGTCGCCTTTACCACCACCGTCAATCTGACCGGCAGCAGTTGGTCAGCACTTACGCCTTACCATGTGGGTATTGTTCGCGGCTGGAAAATATTGGAAGAGAATCTTGCCGGGGTTAAGAAACTCACTTACGTGAAGAATCAGGTGCAGCTTTTTACTCTGCTCAAGAATGGCAGGTTGGATGTGGTGATCTATGCACGCCATGAGGGGTATGGTTTGGCGAAGCAACTCGGCATTGCAAATTGTCGCGTCCTTGAGCCACCGCTGGCCGTTCGGCCCATGCACCTCTATCTTAATAAAAAACATGCCGGATTGGTGGCTCCGCTGGCCGCAGTTTTGAAGAAAATGAAAGAGGAAGGCGTTTTTGCAAATATTGCCCGGCAGACCTTGCCGGGTCCTCATTTTGTGGTGGATCATGGTGCACATCCGTAAATCTTCCATAGTTACCAGGCTGATACTGGCGTTGCTTGGCAGCGGTGTGCTTTTGATTATCGCCAGCACCGGCCTCCGATTTTATTACGATTATAACCTCGAGATGCGCTTGTTGGACGAGCGGATCCATGAGGTGCAAAAGAGCAGCATCCCCGTCATGGAGAGCAGTATCTGGCTTGGGGATTGGGATATAGTGCGGGTTCAAGGCCTGGGCATCCAGCAGCTGCCCCAAGTATTGCGGGTTGAGGTGGCCGGTGAAGAGGGGGAACTTGTCGCAATAGGAGAAGAAGCCACTGAGGGGACCTCCAAATATACTTTTCCGCTGGTGCAGCAATACAAGGGAAAAGAGGTTTCTCTTGGGACCCTGATCCTGTATGCCGATGAAGGGGCGATACGTAAGCGATTGCTCGGCCAGGTTGCCGTGGAGTTGTTTGGTCAACTGGTCATTATCCTTATCATTACCTCAATACTTTTTTATCTTTTTCATCGGTTGGCAGGCCGTCATCTCATTGCCATGGCCAGTCAGCTTCGCGTCTTTGGTCGGGAGCGCTTGGTCGAACCGCTGGTTTTGGACAAGAAGCGGACCGGCAATTTGGAAATGGATGAGATCGACCAGTTGGTTTTTTCCTTTAACGAGATGCAGCAGAATCTGCAATATTCCTTTGTTGAGCTCCGGCAGGCAAACGATGATCTGTCCAGTGAGAATAGGGAGCGGGTTAAGGTAGAGGAAGTGCTCAGAGAGAACCGCGCCATGTTGCGCAATATTCTGGATACCGTGCCCCAGGCCATTTTATGGAAAGATCGGCAGAGTATGTATCTGGGATGCAATAAGGTGCTTGCCAAATCCGTTGGATTGGACAACCCTGACCAGATAGTAGGTAAGACCGATTTTGACCTTCCTTGGTCCAGGACTGAAGCCGAAGCCTATCGGGCGGACGACCGGGAAGTCGTTCAGGCCAAACAAAGCAAGCGGCATATCCTCGAACCGATGCAGCAGGCGGATGGCGTAAGACTTTGGGTTGACACCACCAAGGTGCCGTTGCTGGACGAGAAGGATAATGTCTATGCCATACTGGGAGTATACACCGATATCACGGAACGCATCCGCGCTGAAGAGGAAAAAAGCGCGCTTGAGTCCCGGCTTCGTCAATCCCAGAAAATGGAGGCCATCGGTGTTTTGGCCGGCGGCATTGCCCATGATTTCAATAATATTTTGGCCGTTATCCTCGGGTATACCGAGATGGCAAAAGAAGATGCGCCTTCGGGGTCACGATTTGCTCGAGATCTCGATAACGTCTTGACTTCAACTCTTCGCGCCAAGGAGTTGGTCAAGCAAATTCTTTCCTTCAGCCGACAGTCTTCCCTTGATCGAATGGTGGTCAAAATTCAACCCCTGGTTCAAGAATCGTTGAAGATGCTCCGGGCTTCGATTCCCACCACCATCACCATTGAGGAGAAGATTGATCAGCAGAGCGGGACCATCCTGGCCGATCCGACTCAGGTCCATCAAGTCGTCATGAATTTGTGCACCAACGCCTTTCATGCCATGGAAAATACTGGTGGCGTGCTTTCGGTGGGAGTCAAACTGACAACTTTAGACTCTTCCTTATTAGTCGATGGCCAGCAGATATCCCCCGGGGAATATGTGGAACTTACGGTAAGCGATACCGGAATCGGGATCGGCCAGGATATTATTGACAAGATATTTGATCCGTATTTTACGACCAAGGGGGTTGGCAAGGGCACCGGCATGGGCTTGTCGATCTCGTATGGGATCGTTAAAAGTTATGGCGGCACCATCACGGTTGAAAGCACTGTTGGTCAAGGAACCACATTTCATGTCTATTTTCCGGTGATTCAGGAAGAGGAGCAAGAACCGGAAAAATCGCAGGATATTCCCGGAGGCAAAGAAAGGATTTTGTTTGTTGATGACGAAGAGCTGCTGGTGGCGCTGGGGCGGGATATGCTGGAGCATTTAGGCTACACCGTTACAGGACGAGACAGCAGCATTGAGGCCCTTGAGACTTTTATGAATGACCCGAACCAGTTCGATCTGGTGATTACCGATCAGACCATGCCGGGCCTGACAGGAACCGATCTTGCCCGAAAGATTTTGCAGGTAAGGCCTGATCTGCCGATCATTCTCTGCACCGGGTACAGCAGTCAGGTCAGCGAGGAAGCGGCAAAGGCTATCGGGATAAAAGAATTCGCCTTTAAGCCACTTTCCATTTCTTCCATCGCGCAACTGGTGAGAAGGGTCCTTGATGGAGAGACTGCTTAATGAGCAAAGTAGTCCGGTGTCAAGTCGTACCGAAACACAAAGTGGTGCCTGCCAAGATTTGACAGGATCCCTCGCTGTTCTTTTCCGTACTTCCCCAAAGGTTTACAATCTGTTTATGTCGTTTTTTTGGTTCTGAATCAGGCGGGTGTGGTCATGGCCGGTTTGTGCCATTGTCCGGCGGGTAGAAGCGCCATTCTTTGTTGACGATGAGCCGTGCCCCGCGTCGGAAGTTGAAAAAGGACCAACCCCAGCGGGTAGTCACGGAAAGACGGTTTTCAAAGCCGATCAGATAGTAGATGTGGACCACGAGCCAGGTGGCCCAGGCAAAGAACCCGCTGAAGCGCAGGCGGCCGATCTCAACGATTGCCTTGCTGCGGCCGATGGTGGCCAGTTGTCCCTTGTCGAGATACTGGAACGGCTGCCGAGCAAGCCCGGAAGTTTCGCGCAAGATATTCTTGGCAATGGCGCGGCCCTGCTGGAGCGCCACCGGGGCAAGCCCAGGCAGTGGCGTGGCGCGGCCATGGGTGAAACAGGCCTGATCGCCTGCCGCAAAAACCTCTGGGTGGTTGGGGATGCTGAGGTCGGGTTCCACCAGAATGCGGCCCAGCCGGTCAATGGCCACACCCAGTTGTCGTCCAAGGGTTGCAGCTGTTACCCCGGCAGCCCAGAGAATGGTGGACGCCTCCACCCGTTCCCGACCGACCTGAACGCCTTCGCGGTCCATGTCGGTGACCGGACTGGCAGTCCATACCTGTACGCCGAGCTGCTCAAGGTCGCGAGTCGCTTTGCCTGCCAGCCCATTGCTGAAGGAGGGCAGGATGCGCGGGCCTGCTTCGATGAGGATGATGCGGGCCAGTTTGGGGTTGATGTTGCGAAAGTCCTGGGCCAGGGTGTAGCGGCTCATCACGCCGATGGCGCCGGCCAGTTCCACGCCGGTGGGGCCACCGCCGACGATGACGAAGGTGAGGTGTCTCCGTTGTTTGGCCGGGTCCGCAGTACGCTCTGCCGCTTCGAAGGCAGTGAGCACCCGCCGCCGGATTTCGGTGGCCTGCTCGATGGTTTTGAGTCCAGGGGCAAATTCTTCCCATTCTTCATGGCCAAAATAGGAATGGCGTGCACCACAGGCCAGAAGCAGGTAGTCATAGGTAAGTGTGCATTCTTTTGCGACCAGTTGTCTGTTGGCTAGATCGACGCCGGTAACCTCGTCCTGCAGCAC
>JAHJTI010000212.1 GCA_018829945.1 Pseudomonadota bacterium
ATACCAGCAGCCGCGAAGGCTATCGCTATAAAAATGTTCTGGGCGGCTATATGCACCTTCACTTCGGTTTCAACCCGCGGATGGCCGTGGAGTTTGTCCGGGCTTGCCGGGCTGTTGGCCCACATGGAGAGAATCAATGAACAGCACAATCATGCAGATACGACCGGAAGAGATCGAGGCGGAAAGCTTTCGTATTATTGCCCGGGAGCTTGGCCCCACCTCCTTTGACCCCAGAACTTTCAAGGTGGTGCAGCGGGTGATCCACGCCACCGGTGATTTCTCCTTTGCCGAATCTCTGGTTTTTCATCCCGAGGCGATTGATGCCGGCATTGCCGCGATCCGTGCGGGGCGAAACATTCTGACCGATGTCAACATGGGTGCGGCCGGTGTGAGCAAGGGGTTGCTTGTTTCTTGGGGAGGCAAAGTGATCTGCAAGGTTGCTGACCCGGATACGGCTGAGGCAGCAAAAGAGCGCGGTCTGACCCGTTCCGAGGTGGCCATCGAGAAAGGACTGACTGAGAATATCGGCATTGTCTCGATTGGCAATGCGCCGACAGCCCTGCTCAAAGTTATGGAGTGCCGGCAGAATATGGCGGAAACCCTTCGCCCTGCTCTGGTAATCGGGGTGCCGGTGGGTTTTGTCAATGCTGCCGAATCCAAGGAAATACTTAGTGAAAAGGGATATCCGTTCATCACCTGTCGGGGCAGGAAGGGTGGCACTCCTGTAGCCGTAGCCATTGTCAACGCCCTTATCCGTTTGGCTCGGGAGGAGTAAAAAACATGGCGCGCAGGCTGCGAAGCGGCTATACCACCGGCGCCTGTGCTGCCGCGGCTGCCAAGGCGGCGGTGCTGATGCTTGTCGGCCGAGCGCGGCCCAAGCGGGTTGAGATCCCATTTCCCGATGGCAGCAGGCATGGTTTTGTTGTGCATCAAGGCGAGGTCCATGCCGGGGTTGCAAGCTCCTCGGTGCTGAAGGATGCCGGGGATGATCCTGATGTGACCAACGGCGCGGAGATTGTCGCAACCGTCTCTTTTTTGCAGACAGATGTTCCTTGTCAAAAATCCCTCCCCACTTGCGGGGGAGGGATAGGGTGGTGGGGGAATAACCAGAGCGGCAGATCGCAAGTTCACCCACCCCCCAGCCCCCTCCCGTCGAGGGAGGGGGCGTTGAATTGTGTCCGGCTTGAGCAGACAAATATTTTTCTTTGCGGCGGGGTAGGGGTAGGGCGGGTCACCAAAAAGGGGCTTGCCGTGAAACCGGGGGAACCTGCAATCAACCCGGTACCCCGCAAGATGATTCTGGCCGCGGTGCTTGAGTCTTTGGGTCCTGAGGTCAAGCCCTTGAAGATCGTGATTTCCGTCCCCAGAGGCGAAGAGCTTGCGGAAAAAACCTTGAACAAGCGATTGGGAATTGTAGGTGGCATTTCGATTCTCGGTACCACCGGTATTGTCCGTCCTGTTTCCGCCGAGGCGTGGACCGCAACGATTGAGGCCTCCCTGGCCGTGGCCAGGGCAACCGGTCTCAGCGAGATTGTACTCTCAACCGGCCGAACCTCGGAAAAAGGAGCGCAGACTCTGCTTTCCCTGCCCGAGGAGGCTTACGCCATGATGGGCGATTACCTGGAATTTTCCCTGCTGGCTGCGGTCAAGCAGGGGTTCACAAAAATACATCTTGCCGGAATGTGGGCCAAGATCATGAAGGCAGCATTGCAAACCCCCCAGACCCATGTCCGGCACGGCGCCCTGGAAGTCGCAGATGGCCTGGCTCTTCTCGCTAGGCTTGGAGCGGAACAACCCTTGCTGACGAGTCTCAAGGAGGTCAATACCGCCCGGGAGATTCATGAGCGGCTGCAGGAACAGGGAAGAGAGGATCTCATTCGCGGGGTCTGCGAAGCGGCACAGCGTTATGCTCAAAAGGTTTCCGGATTGGAGGTGCAGGTGTATCTGGTGAACAGCCATACCACGGTGGAACTGCATGTCTAGCCTGTTTCTGATAGGCGTGGGTTGCCAAGGGCTCACAGCGGAGCATGACGCAATGCTTACCCGATGCGGACTCATCGTGGGCGATAGCCGTCATCTTGCGCTGGTGCAAGAAATGGCTGCGGAAAAACAGGCTATTTCCCCTCTGTCTTCAGCTCTGGAAAGCATCCGGTCCGGGCTTGCCGGCGGAAATGTCGGGGTTCTTGCAAGCGGAGACCCCTTGTTTTTCGGCATTGGCCGCAGATTGATTAAGGAATTCGGTTCGGAGCAATTACTCGTTTTTCCGGCGCTCTCCACCATGCAGGAAGCGTGTGCCAGATTTCATCTGCCATGGGACGACATGGCACACGTCAGCCTCCATGGCCGGAAAACCAGCCATGCTCCCGGCCTGCTGTTTGCGCGTGAGAAGACCTTTGTTTTCACCGACCGGCACAATGCGCCTGACCACCTGGCCAGACAGCTTCTTGAGTATCTGGAATTGATTGAAGCCGACACCTTAATTGCCGGATGCAGGGCGCATGTTGCCGAAAACCTGGGAACTCCGGAAGAGCGCCTTTTTTCCGGTTCTTTACTTGAGGCGGCAGAACAGAATTTTGCCGAACTCAATGTGCTGATTATCACCCGGCCACTGGCAACGGCGGAAAGCGGCCCGATGTTCGGGCTTACGGAAGCAGAGATCGCCCACAGCCGTGGCCTGATCACCAAGGATGAAGTGCGGGCCGTGACCCTGCATGCATTGCGACTGCCAAGCACGGGAGTGCTCTGGGATCTCGGGGCCGGAAGCGGCTCCATCTCCGTGGCAGCGGCCAGGCTGCATCCGGGTTTGACCATCTTTGCCGTTGACCGCCATGCAGAGGCCTTTGCCAACGTGAAACGCAATATCCGGCAATTCGGCTGCTACAACATTATCCCCGTCCATGGCGAGGCTACGGATGCTTTCCGCGGCTTGCCTGACCCGGATCGTGTATTTATCGGCGGCAGCGGCGGCAAGTTGAAAGGAATTATCGGCGAATCCGCCAAACGGCTGCCGACAGGTGGAATACTGGTCTTGAACGGGGTGATCGACAAAACTGTGGCAGAAGCACCGGCGTGCATGGCCGCGCACGGGTTGAAGGTAGATTTGACCAGGATAGACATTGAGCGAACGACTTTTCCTGAAATAGAACCAGTAAAGGTTTTAAATCCTATAACCGTAATGACAGGTAGAAAATGAAGGGAACATTGTATGTAGTCGGGGTAGGGCCGGGAGATCCGGAGCTCATGACCCTTAAAGCGGTTCGGATTTTGGAGCGATGCAAGGTGTGGCTCGCGCCTGTTGCGAAAAAAGATGGAGAGAGCACGGCCCTGGGAATTGCGGAAGGGGTTGTAGACCGTGGAGACAAGGAGATCATCACCCACCATTTTCCTATGAAAAAGATCCGCATGGGACAAATCCCGGACCCTGAGGTAAAAAAGGCCTGGGATGCGGCGGCGGTCCAGATTATCGGCCATTTGCAGGCCGGCCGGGATGTGGCTTTTCCCACCCTTGGCGATCCGGCCATATACAGCACCGGCTTTTATGTCTGCGAAACCCTGTTTGCCCTGGCGCCGGATCTGCCTGTGGAGATCATCCCCGGTGTCTCCGCCATCGGCGCTTCCGCTGCAGCCGCCGGTCAACCGCTCTGCCTGGGGGACGACCGGCTGGTGGTTATTCCGGCCACCTTTGAGAATGGACGCTTGCGGGAAACCCTTGAACAATTTGACTCGGTGGTCCTCATGAAAGTGCATCGGGTCATGGACCGGCTGGTGCCGCTGCTTGGGGAGATGAATCTTCTCGACAAGGCAGTGCTGGTCGAGCGTACGAGCCAGAACGGCCAACGGATCAGGCGCGACTTGACCACTGCCCTTCAGCCCAACAATGCGCCCCATTATTTCTCCACCATTATCGTGAGAAAATCATGAGCAGGGCAACGGAGCATTTCCCTGTATATTTCATTGGCGCTGGGCCTGGAGACCCGGAACTGATCACGGTCAAGGGCCAGCGGCTGCTGCGGGAAGCCGATTGCATCGTCTACACCGGCAGCCTGGTGCCCGAAGCCCTTCTTGAGGGCACGACCGCTTCGGTGCATAATTCCGCCGGATTGAATCTCGATGAGGTGATGGCCCTGGTAATCAACGCCTGGAAGCAAGGGAAAAAGGTTGTCCGCCTCCACACCGGTGATCCTTCCATTTATGGAGCCATCAACGAACAGATTGCCCGGCTGGCAGATGCGAAGATTCCTTTTCAGGTGGTGCCCGGAGTGAGTTCCACCGTGGCCACGGCCGCGGCTCTTGCCACCGAACTGACCCTGCCCGAGGTTTCGCAGACCGTGATTATTACCAGGAGAGCAGGCCGTACCCCGGTGCCTGAAAAAGAAAGCCTCCCGGCACTGGCAAGCCATCAGGCCACCATGCTGATCCTGCTCAGTGTCGGGATGATTGATCAGGTTGTGGCCGAGTTGCTCAGTGGCGGCTACCCGCAGGAGACCCCTGTCGCAGTGGTCGAAAAGGTGAGTTGGCCCGAAGAACGTATCATCCGTGGCACCCTTGATACCATTGCTTCGCAGGTCAAGGAGGCAGGAATCACCAAAACCGCTATCATTGCGGTTGGGAAGGTGCTGGCCAACAGTCCGCCTCCCGCATTGTCCAAGCTGTACGATCAGCATTTCGGGCATGGTTTTCGTGAGGCAGCCAAGTAAGAAATGAAAATCGGGATACTTGCCATAACCGAAGGCGGCAAAAAACTGGCCGGAAAGTTGGCGGCAAAAATGCCTGCGTCCCTTGTGTTGCCGCAGGAGGGCGGGGTTGCTCGCACTCTTGCCGAACACTGGCGGGAAATGGACGGCTTTGTCTGTATCATGGCCAGCGGTATCGTGGTGCGAGCCATTGCTCCGCTCCTGCAAGGCAAGGAATACGATCCCTGCGTGGTGGTGATGGATGAAAAAGGTCGCCATGCGGTAAGCCTGCTTTCCGGGCATCTGGGCGGCGGCAATGATTTGGCCCGGGAAGTGGCGGCTCTGCTCGGCGGCGAAGCTGTGATCACCACTGCTTCAGACACATTGGGGCTTGCCCCCCTTGATCTCTGGGCCAGGGAACAGGGGCTTGTTTGCGAGAGCAAAAAGGCCTTAACTCACGCCAGCGCCAGGCTGGTCAACAGCGGCACTCTTACTGTTTTTTCCGAGGTGCCCATCGTTTCGCTGCCGCCAGGACTGGTGTCGATTGATGGTCCGGAGCTTGCCGATGTTGTTGTCTCGCATCGTCTTGACAATTACGGCACTGCCCTGGTATTTCGCCCCAGAAATCTGGTGGTCGGAGTGGGTTGCAACCGTGGTGTTCCCGTGGCCGAAATCCGGCTGGCCTGTGATGAGTTGTTTGAACAAGAAGGGTTGTCGCAGTTGAGCATCCGCAATCTGGCCTCCATTGATCTCAAGCAGGACGAAACGGGATTGCTGGCCTGTGCTGACGAATTGGGTGTGCGGATAGATTTTTTTAGTAAAGAAGAGCTGAACAGAGTTGCGAATATAACGATTTCCGAAGCGGCGCTGCGGAATGTGGGAGCAATCGGTGTGGCCGAACCAGCTGCCCTGCTCAGCGCACAGAGTAACGATTTATTGGTTGGGAAAAGAAAATGGCACAATGTAACCATGGCGGTGGCCAGGGCAAACTGTACGTTGTCGGAACAGGACCGGGCTCTGCAAAACATATGACCCCGGCGGCGGGTGAGGCTCTTGCTGCTGCAGAGGTGATCGTCGGCTATCAAACCTACCTTGATTTGATCCCGGAATTTCTCGCAGGCAAAGAGGTGATTGCCTCGCAGATGATGAAGGAGGTCGACCGATGCCGCAAGGCTCTGGACCTGGCTGCGGAAGGCAAAACAGTGGCCCTGGTTTCCGGAGGAGATCCCGGCATCTATGCCATGGCCGGGCTGGTTTTTGAAATGGCAAAAGAGCAGTCCGTTGATGTGGAGATCGAGGTTATCGCAGGCATCGCCGCGCTCAATGCCTGCGCCGCCCGGTTGGGCGCGCCGCTTATGCATGATTTCGCGGCGATCAGCCTGTCCGACCTGCTGACCCCATGGGAAAAAATAGAACAACGGCTTAAAGCGGCAGCCTCTGCGGATTTTGTCGTGGCGATCTATAATCCGAAATCAAAGAAACGGGCCGAGCATATTGTCAAAGCCCGGGAGATTTTCCTGGCTCACCGTGCTCCGGAAACGCCGGTGGGCATTGTCACTGCCGCCACCCGCGAGAACGAACGGATCGTGCTGACCACGCTTGAAAAAATGCTGGAGAACGAAATCGATATGCAGACCACCATCATCATCGGCAATTCCACAACCTTTGCCTGGCAGGGATTTATGGTCACTCCCCGAGGATACGCGGCAAAGTATGCGTTGTGAGATGTGCTGGTCGGAACTTTAAGAGAAGAAACGGATAAATTACCCTTCGACAGGCTCAGGGCGAACGGCAAAACGAACAACCAAATCAGCTAAAAATCCGTTCGCCCTGAGCCTGTCGAAGGGTTCTATGCACATCATCTTGATTACAAACTCAAAAAAATCACGCGTCTTTTATCGCCAGCAAAGGCTCCATCCGAGCCAGCCGCAGAATGGGAAAGGCTGCGCCCATAAGACAAATGGCGATGCCGACTCCCATGGCGATGAGTCCGATGGTTATATTACCGGTGGTTATGGACGAGACTGCGCCCAGAGTGCGGAGCAAGCTGAAATCCTTGGCCAGGTAATGAATCAGGGAATGCCCCATGACTACTCCGACAACTCCCCCTATGGTGCTGATCAGCAGGGCTTCGGCCAGAAAAATCTTCATGATGTGAATCTGGTGTGCGCCGATGGCCCGAAGAATGCCGACCTCACGCCGCCGTTCGTTGGCGAGCACGGTGAAGGTTGACCAGGCAAGAAGCAGGGCAAGCAGCGAAGAAATCAGGATGGTTATGGAGAATACCCTAAGGATGTCGCTGAGGGTGTCGCGGACATCCGCACCGATGTCGCCCCTGGTCATCACTCCGACCATAGGATTGATATTGCGGATATCTGCTACCACTTTGGCAGGGGAAATACCGTCCTTAACCTTGATGAAGATGATCGAGATTTTACCGGCCTGATATCCCCCCGTTGCTTCCGGAGAGATTTTGCTCAGGTCGTCCAAACGCATGAACACCCCATGGTCAAGACCGGTGCGGGTTTGCTGAAGATGACCCACCACCTTGACACCCTTGCCAAAGAGACTGGCCGTGTTGATCAGGCCAAGAAAATCGTAGACATAGCTTCCCACATACACCTCGCCCGGCTGCAATTCTTTGGGTCCAACCTCCAGCCACGGAGCGACTACAAAATCATTATCCTGATCAAAGACTATGACCTGTCCCTCATCGATACTGCAACACCCGGAAGTGAGGGTGTTGAGATAGATATGGTAGGTTGCCTGCTTGATATCGGGCAAATCCCTGATGTCGTCGAAAACGAACTTGTCCATGTAAAAGCTCTTTATTTTGCTTTCCAGGATAAATTCTTCGGCGGTTCCCTTGGCCTCGGGGGGGACAATGACAATGTCAGCACCAAGCCGTTGGCTTGCCTCATCGATATCGTCTTCAACCGCTTTGTTAAAGAGCATGGCAAAGGTCAGTAAGGCGACAAGAAGACCAACCGCCAGCATAAGGATAAGGTTGCGGAACATCTTCCGGGTAACGCCTTTCCAGGCAATGGCGAGTATGGTGTGGACATTGCGAGATTTCATAGGTCTTTGGCTGTTGTGGGGGGTTATTAAGGAAGATCAAAAACAAAAACCGGAGGGCACTGAAGCCCCCCGGTTTTTAAGTGAAACAAGAAAAGATGAAGAAGGGAACTTAATTCTTCTTCGCACCTTTCGTTGCCCAGTTTACATCAAGACCGCAGAGAATGGCGTGCGGAGCGCTCTCATCGGTGCCGAGCTGCTCGTCATGGCATTTCAGGCAGGTGGAGCTGGCCTTGCCGACCATCTTTTTGGCAGCTACATCATAAAGACGCAACTGGCCGTCCATACGCCATTCACCGTCAGCAGGCTTTTCCGGATCCTTGCAGCCGGGCAGAACAGCCTTGGTCCGGGTGGTGATGATAACATACTTGCTGTCCGGGGTGAAGATGGCGTCGTGGGTCTCTTCAAGGTTGGCCATGGTCACGGAAGCAACGGTTTTCAAGGTTTTTGCATCAACAATAAAAAGGATATCGCCGGTGGCGTTTGCAATGTACTTGCCGTCCGGTGA
>JAHJTI010000213.1 GCA_018829945.1 Pseudomonadota bacterium
CGGCCTCAGTGTCCATGCCGCAGTCCAGGCAGGCCTCCACATATTTATGAGGGAGATTGGCCTCCTTTTTAGAAAGCTTCAACGCCGTGCTCAAAGAGGATTTTGCTTCCTCGGTGTTTCCCATGGCATTGAGCTGCACGGCAAGATCCACATGACGATCCGGGGTGCTTGGAGAAATATCTATCGCTTTTTTCAAAACGGCCATGGCTTTGGCGGTTTCTCCCTTGTGCTGGTAGACCCGGGAAAGCCCGTCCAGAGATTTGACATAGAGGTCGTTGCTCGTGTCCTGGCAACGTTTATAATTTTCCTCGGCTTCATCCATTTTGCCGACCTTCTCTTGCGTCTCTGCAAGATAGAAATAGGTGGCAGCCTGTGACGGATCCAGATTTCTGGCCTCTGCCAGGGCTTGGATGGCGAGTTCGAGCCGTCCTTCACGCAGATATTTTCTGCCCATGTACAAGGCGCGGTGATACGGGTCCGGATCGTACACTTTCTTAAGAGCCGAGTATATCTTCGGCTTCAAGGCCGCCTCGGTGACCGGTTTGACCAGATACCCATCGATATGCTGCTCGGTCACCGACATTATTCGGTCCAGATCATCAACGCAGGTAACCATAATAAACGGCAGGTGCCAATATTTTTCCGAATTCCTGATATGCTGGAGCAGTTGCATCCCATCCTCCTCCGGCATCAGCATGTCCGAGATGACGAGATCAATCTCAGTGTCAGGGGATTGGATCTTTTCCCAGGCTTCCTTGCCGTTTCTGGCCGTAACAACGTCCTGATAGCCAAGGTCGGCCAGCATGTTGACAACCATTTTCAGCATGAGAAGGTTGTCTTCGACAACCAAAAAGGTGTAATTCTTCTTACTCAAACTAAATCCTCCTGATGGCACGGCCGATACAAGCAATTTCTATTTTACATTATCGTGAATTTATTGTTACCAGAATGCGGGTAACAGTCAAGAATTCCAAAAAAAATCTTGCGATTGACTTGATCCTGTTGTAATAAGAATTATTATCAAATGAGGAGGATAGCCATGTCGCAACTCAACAACCACAGCCTGCGGATAACCAAGCAGCGTCAGATTATTCTTGATGAACTGTGCAGCGTGACCTCGCACCCCACCGCCGACGTACTGTATCAGATGGTGCGCAAACGTTTGCCTAAAATCAGTCTGGGCACGGTCTACCGCAATCTTGAAATCATGTCCGAATGCGGGATCATCCAGAAACTGGATATCGGCGGCACCCAGAAACGTTTCGACGGCACAGCCCATGTCCATTACCATGTGCGCTGCAGCCAGTGCGGACGGGTTGACGACCTTGATCTCCCCCCGGATTTCAATGTGGAAAAGGCTGCAGGCAAGCTGACATCTTTCAAGATTCTCCGGCATCGCCTGGAGTTCACCGGCATCTGCCCTGCCTGTCAGTCCTGATTTTTTCCCGGCCGGTTTTTTCCACACATACCACCGGGAAATATGTACAATACGTAATACATCCATTTACAATCCCTATACTATCATTGCGTCTACCAGAGGAGGTTCTCCACATGAGCTCTTTACAAGGCTCCCGAACAGAAAAAAACATTCTCACCGCCTTTGCCGGTGAATCCCAGGCCCGCAACCGGTACACCTTTTTTGCTTCCAAAGCCAAAAAGGACGGCTTTGTCCAGATATCCGACATCTTCACCGAAACGGCCAACCAGGAAAAAGAACACGCCAAGAGGTTGTTCAAAATGCTCGAGGGCGGCGAGGTGGAGGTGACCGCGACTTTCCCGGCCGGGGTGATCGGCACCACCCTGGAAAATCTTGGTGAAGCCGCAGCAGGCGAGAACCATGAGCACACCATCATGTATCCGGAATTTGCCAAAATCGCCCAGGAAGAAGGCTTTCCCGACATAGCCGGGGTGTTCATGGCCATTGGAGTGGCGGAAAAACAGCACGAAAAACGCTACCGGGACCTTATGGCCAATATCGAAAAAGGCAGGGTCTTCAAAAGAGACGCCAAGGTGACCTGGCGCTGCCGCAACTGCGGCTATCTCCACGAAGGCACAGAGGCTCCGGAAAAATGTTTGGCCTGCGCCCATGCCCGGGACCATTTTGAACTGCACGGCGAAAACTGGTAATTTCAACTAGGAGGATTCGTACCATGGCTGAAAAACTGCAAGTCTACAAATGTGAATTATGCGGCAATATCGTTGAGGTTCTGCACGGCGGGGTCGGCGAACTCGTTTGTTGTGGCCAGCCCATGACCCTGCTCACCGAAAACACCGTCGATGCCTCCAAGGAAAAACATGTGCCGGTGATCGAAAAAGTGGCCGGCGGCTACAAGGTTAAGGTCGGCGCTGTTGCACACCCCATGGAAGAAAAGCACCATATCGAATGGATCGAGCTTATTGCGGGCGACAAGGCGTATCGCCAGTTCCTCAAGCCCGGCGGTGCGCCGGAGGCTTTTTTCGCCGTGGACGCCGCGCAGGTCAGCGCCCGCGAATACTGCAATCTCCACGGACTCTGGAAGGCATGATATGTTAAGCAAAAGCATGGAAAAAGCTCTCAACGAGCAGATAAACGCGGAATTTTATTCTTCCTACATGTACCTGTCCATGTCCACCTATTTCGACTCCATCGGGTTGCCCGGCGCGGCGCAGTGGATGCAGGCCCAGACCCAGGAGGAGTGGTTCCATGGCATGAAGCTTTTTCGGTATGTCAACGAACGTGGCGGCCGTGTGGCGCTCAAGGCCATCAAACAACCGCCGGTCGAATGGAAATCAACCCTGCATGTGTTCCAGGAGGTGCTCAGCCACGAACAGAAGGTGACAGGGCTGATCAACAACCTGGTCAATCTGGCCTTGGAAGAAAAAGACCATGCCACCAACATCTTTCTGCAGTGGTTTGTTTCGGAACAGGTTGAAGAGGAAGCCGGCGTCGGTTCTGTACTCGACAAACTCAAGCTCATCGGCAAGGACACCACTGCGTTGTTCGCTCTGGACGCTTCATTGGGGCAGCGGGTCTTCACTCCGCCTCCGGCAAAGGGTGAATAGCGGTCTCCGGTGTACTCTGGACTGACGAATCACAAATAAAACTTTTACAAAAATCCCAAACATGGTTTAAAAAAACTGCCGTCCGGAAACGTTCGGCAGTTTTTTTATGGGCCTGTCGGACTACCCTTCTCCCGAACGGCAGGGAAGAGACACTATGACATTTTCAATCGTTTTGCTTCGGTTTCGTCTGTCAATCACGGAGTATAAGTGGCACAGTGTTTTTTTTGGATAACGGCTTACAAGTGAGGACAACATGGCTGCGATAGAAATCAAAAAGGACATCTACTGGGTTGGGGCTGTGGACTGGAACATCCGCGACTTTCACGGGTACTCCACGGAAAAGGGCACAAGCTACAACGCCTATCTGATCAAGGACGAAAAGATCGCTCTGTTCGACACCGTGAAAAAAGAGGTGAAAGGCGATCTGGTCCACCACCTCTATCAGGTTCTGGGTGATCCGAGCAAGATTGACTATATCATTGTCAACCATGTGGAGATGGACCATTCCGGTTCCCTGCCGGAGCTGATCGACCTCATCAAACCGGAAAAGATCTTCTGCTCGCCCATGGGAAAAAAGGCCCTGCTCGAGCATTATCACCGGGAGGACTGGCCATACGAAGTTGTGGCTACCGGGGATTCCATCAGTCTCGGCAAAAAGACGGTGCAATTCCTGGAAACCAAGATGCTGCACTGGCCGGACAGCATGTTTTCCTATATCCCGGAGGACAAACTGCTCATCTCAAGCGATGCCTTCGGGCATCACTGGGCCACCTCGGAACGCTTCGATGACGAGGTCGATCCCCATGAACTCATGGTGCATACGTCCAAGTATTATGCCAATATCCTTATGATCTTCTCGCCCATCGTCCAGAAACTGCTTGCTCAGGTTAAGGAGATGGGGTTGCAAATCGATATGATCTCCCCGGATCACGGCGTTATCTGGCGCACCTCGCCGCAGA
>JAHJTI010000214.1 GCA_018829945.1 Pseudomonadota bacterium
CGGAAAACCAATTGATGTTTCAGGCGATCGCCAAAATCATCGGGAAAAAATTTGTTGGAATTCGCTATGCCATTGACGAGGGAGGTAAATAATATATGGATACTTTAACAGCCATGAAGATCAGCGCCTCTGCGCTTAAAGCGGAGAGGGCGCGTCTCAACATTGCGGCCATGAATCTGGCCAACGCCAATACGACCCGGACCATAGAAGGCGGACCATACAAGGCCAAGTCCGTGGTTTTTGCGGCCAAGCCTCTGGAAGGGGTGAATTTCAGGGATGCGCTTAACTCCACCACCGAACGTCTCCGAAAGGTCGAAGTAGTGCAGGTCTCGGAAGACAAGGCGCCATTCAAGGAGTTGTATGATCCTTCCCATCCGGACGCCGACGAGAACGGGGTGGTTCGTTTTCCCAATGTCAACGTGGCTGAGCAGATGGTGGACATGATGAGTGCTCGTCGGTCGTATGAAGCCAATGTCACGGCCCTGGACTCTGTCAAAAATATGGCGCTCAAGGCTTTGGAGATCGGCAATTAGCTGTCGATTGGAAATGGTTGGTGTCATGCGTAGAGTAAATCGTAAGCAACTGGAGGTGTTTGGATGAAAGAGGTAACCATGCAGCCGGTCAGCCTTCCCGGCTCATCAGCACTTAAGTCTCCCGGAGCGCAAGGCGTCTCGGGCACGGGGTTTTCCGAGATTCTCAGCCGATCGATTGCCGAAGTGAACGATCAGGGTCAGGAGGCCAATTTACTGGTGAAAGGGCTTGTCGCCGGAGAACACGCCAATATCCATGAAACCATGATTGCCATGGAAAAATCAGGCATCTCCTTTCGGATGATGACCCGGGTGCAGCAGAAGGTTATTGACGCGTACCGTGAAATCATGCGGATGCAGCTGTAGCAGGTACATGGTAAACTCTTAGGGAAAGGAACGTAACATGGCTACCCCAAAAGAAATTTTTGAGCAGATTTTTTCCATTTTCAAGGGTCTGAGCATCACCCAGAAAATACTCGGGGTCGTCGTGATCGCCGTGGTTGTTGGCGGTCTCATAAGTTTGACCAGTGCCGGTAAGGAAGGATCGTATAAAGTTCTTTTTTCCGGGCTGAATCAGGAGGATGCCGGCGAGGTTGTGATGAAACTCAAAGACCAGCGCATTCCTTATCAGTTGTCCGAGGACGGCGGAGCTATCCTTGTTCCGGCTTCACAGGTGTATGAGGTTCGCTTGTCGCTGGCTGGTGAGGGGTTGCCCCGCGGCGGCGGCGTTGGTTTTGAGATATTCAACCAGTCGAGTTTCGGCCAGACCGATTTTGTCCAGCGGTTAAACTACCAGCGGGCTCTGCAGGGAGAGTTGGCCCGGACTATCAGGAATTTTCAGCAGGTCATTGAGGCCAGGGTTCATATCGCTACCCCTAAGGAATCGGTATTCATCGAGGATGAAAAACCTCCCACCGCCTCGATCAGCGTCAAGCTGCGCGGGCGGGAAAAGCTTAACCAGCATGAGATTCAGAGTGTTGTCAATCTGGTGGCCAGCGCGGTTCCGGGCCTTACTACGGATAATATCACCCTGGTCGATACCAGTGGCCGTCTGCTCTATCGGAAACAGGCAGAGGGTGAGGGAATACTTACCGGAAATCAGTTGGAGTATCAGGTAAGGATTGAAGAAACTCTGCGGCAGAAGGTTGAAACCATGCTTGAGGAGGTGGTTGGCGTTAACCGGGCCCGGGCGCGGGTCACTGCGGAAATAGATTTCAACAAGGTGGAGAAAACCGAGGAAAGTTTTGACCCCGAGGCCCAGGTGGTGCGCAGTGAGCAGATGCTCACGGAAAACGACCAGCGCGGCGGAGCTAATCCCGAAGGAATTCCAGGGGTTAAGGGAGAGCTTGCCACCTTTGGTGATGGTGGTGGGGAAGGCGGAGCTGCGGGAGGGTATAATCGTAACAATGTTACCCGTAATTATGAAATCAGCAAGCAGACCAAGCACACCCAGGATAAAGGCGGGACTGTCAAAAGATTGTCCATTGCCGTTATGGTCGATGGTTCTTACGAAAAGAGCGTTGACAAGGATGGGAAGACAAGTCTAAAATACCAGCCTCGAAGCGCTGAAGAAATGCGTGATTTGGACAAGTTGGTGAAAAATGCCATTGGCTTCAGCGAAGAGCGCGGCGATCAAGTGGAAGTAGCGAGCCTGCCTTTTGCCCTGTCTGCCGTTCCCGAGCCGGAACCGGATGCCCTGGAGAAATACCGGGCGATGTTGGAGTGGCTGGCCATGCCGCTGGTCTATCTGCTGGTTGCTGTTCTGGTGCTTCTCTTCGTCATCAAGCCGTTCCTGAAGATTCTCGCCGCCAAGCAGCTCGAGACCCGTACCGGCGGAATCCTGGCCAAGGCCGGAGTGCATGGCCCGCTTGTCGGCGGAGTTCCAGCCGAAGAAGAAGATTTCGCCCTTGCTCCGCGCGGACTTACCGATCAGGAACGGATTTACCGTCTGGCCCAGAGCGATCCTGATCGGGCTGCGGACTTGGTGCGTCGCTGGTTACGTGAAGAGGTCTGATCCATGAGCAAAGGTGAAAAAAAGAGCGGTGAATCTCTCACCGGGCCCGAAAAAGCAGCCGTTTTTCTGCTCACCGTGGGCGAAGATTTTGCTGCCCAGGTTTTCCAGAGGCTCGATCCCGAGGATATCAAGCATGTCGGCCGGCAGATGGCCAGGATCGACAAGGTCGATAAAGAAGACCTGACCGCTCTGGTCAATGAGTTCAAGGCCGACACCGGCGATACCGACATCTTTCTCTCCGGCAATGAGATGCTGGAAGGCGCGCTGAAACGGGCGCTTTCCAGCGACAAGGCGAGTGAAATACTTGAAGAGATTCGCTCCGACTGGAAGCTGACTCTTTTTCAGAAAGCGAGGAAGCTCGAGCCCAAGGTGCTGGTCAATTTTCTTCGCAACGAACATCCCCAGACCGTGGCTCTGGTCCTCTCTGTTCTGGAGCCGACCCAGTCTGCCCAGATCCTTATGGAGTTCAGCGAGGAAGTTCAGGTGGAAGTCATGATGCGCATGGCGGAACTCGACAAGGTAAGCCCCGAGATTCTTGTGGATGTGGACCGGGTGCTGCAGGACGAGTTGCTTTCCGTCGAAGGCATGGAGGGGCAACGTCTCGGCGGAGTCGAGGCAGTGGCTGAAATTCTTAACAATGCCGATCGGGGGCTGGAAGCGTCTATTCTCGAAGGGATTGAAGAACAGCGTGAAAACCTGGCCGATGAAATCCGGCGGCTCATGTTCGTCTTTGAAGATCTTATGGGCGTGGATGATCGCGGTATTCAATCAATTCTTAAGGAGGTCAGCACCGACGACCTGAAGCTGGCCCTCAAACTCGCCTCCGAGGATCTCAAAACAAAGATATTCAGCTGTATGTCTTCGCGGGCCGTGGAAATGCTCAAGGAAGATATGGAAATCATGGGACCGACCCGGGTAAAGGATGTCGAAGGCGCCCAACAGGCAATAATCAAGATCGCCAAACGTCTGGAGCAGGAAGGCAAGATCCAGCTCATGAGCGGCGGCGGCGGCGAGGACGAATTTGTCTAAGATTATCAAATTACAGCAGGATCGGGTGGTGCGGACTGCGCCAAGTCTGGCAACGGACGATTTCCTTTCCTTTGAGGATTTCTGGCAGGCCAAGCCCGGCAGCGCCGAGGCCAAAAAGCTTGCAAAACACAGGACTCCCCAGGAGGTTGCCATGGATGAAGCCGTGGAGATTCTTCGCAAAGCCGGGGAGCAGGCGGATAGCATCAAGGAGGAAGCATACGCCGAGGGCAAGGCTGCGGGCGAGTCCGAAGGGAAGGCAGCAGGTCTGGCCCAGTATGAGAAGAAAATCGAAGAGCTTGATGCACTGTTGACTGCCCTGAATGGGGAGCGGGAAGCGGTTTTAAGGCAGCATGAGGAGAATGTGCTCGCCTTGATCACCACCATGGTGGATCGGCTGGTGTACCACGAGGTTTCAGTGAATCCCCTGGTTATTCAGGCATGCCTTAAAAAGGCTATGGAGTTTGTGGTGGAAAACTCCACGGTGCAGATTCATCTGCATGGAGATGATTTCAGCCGATTGAAAAAGGCGAGCCTGGAGAATTCCCGGTTGATTGAAGGCAAGAATCGAATCCAGCTTGTCGAGGACCCGAACATTGCCGAGGGCGGCTGTTTTTTGAAAACAGACTTCGGTGAAATCGACGCCACCCTCGAAACCTGCAAGACAAGGCTGTATGGGGCAGTCGAGCAGGCCTTTCTCGCGGCTATGGCTGCGGATACCACTGAACGTTGAAAGATCTCAGCTTACAGTTTTCCTTAAGGACGATAATCTCATGAACCTTTCCCATTGCCTCCAGGTTGCCCAGGATACCTCGCTGGTGAGCGTGGGTGGCCGGGTGAATCAGGTCATCGGCATGGTACTGGAGAGCCTGGGTCCGGGAATCCCGGTGGGCAGCATCTGCGAGGTTTCGGTTTTCAAGGGACAGGGCACAGTGCTGGCCGAGGTGGTTGGCTTTCGGGAGGGCAGGGTTCTGCTCATGCCCCTGGGCGAGATGCGCGGGGTAGACCCGGGCAGCGCCATTCGTCTGGTGGGCGGTCAGGCCGGTGTGCCGGTGGCCGAGTCTTTGCTGGGCAGGGTTATTGACGGGCTGGGCAATCCCATGGACGGCAAAGGCCCATTGCGGGCCGAGACGCATTATCCCCTCTATGCCGAACCCCTGAATCCCATGGAGCGGGAGCGTATTTTCGAACCAGTGGACGTTGGTGTTCGGGCGATTAACGGTCTGCTGACCCTGGGTAAGGGCCAGCGTATCGGGATTCTCGCCGGGTCCGGGGTAGGGAAAAGCACCTTGCTCGGCATGATAGCCAAACATACCGCCGCCGACATCAGCGTCATCGCCCTGATCGGTGAGCGCGGTCGAGAATTAAAAGATTTTATCGAACGGGACCTCGGCCCCGAAGGGTTGGCCCGTTCCGTGGTCGTAGTGGCCACCTCGGATCAGCCCCCTCTGGTGCGGATGCGCGGGGCTTATCTTGCCACGGCTATCTCCGAATTTTTCAGAGACAAGGGCCGCGACGTCATCTTGATGATGGATTCAGTCACCCGTTTTGCCATGTCCAGCCGCGAAGTCGGTCTGGCCATCGGCGAGCCGCCCACCTCCCGCGGGTATACCCCCTCGGTGTTCGGGCAGCTCCCCAAATTGCTGGAACGGGCCGGCACCTGCATGGGTAAGGGAAGTATCACCGGCATCTACACGGTACTGGTGGAAGGCGATGACATGAACGAGCCCATTGCCGATGCGGTGCGGTCCATCGTGGATGGTCATATTGTGCTGAGCCGTGATCTGGCAAGCCAGGGACATTATCCGTCCATCGAGGTTATGGGTAGCGTCAGCCGGTGTATGACCGATGTGGTTCCTAAGGATCAGGTGCGTGTGGCGCATAAATTTCTGGAGGTCATGTCCACCTACCGCCGTGCTGAAGATTTGATCAATATCGGCGCCTATGCCAAGGGCAGCAATCCGAAAATCGACAATGCCATTTCCATGATCGACCGTTTGACCGGCTATCTCAAGCAATCGCTGGAAGAGAAAGTTTCTTTTGCCGAAAGCGCCGGACAACTGGCCGATATTTTTGCCACGGAAGACAAGGTCGCATAGAGCAGTGGACTATTGAGAGGAATTCATGGCCTATCGTTTCAAGCTTGAAACAGTCCTTGGGGTGCGGCGCAACCTCGAAGAGCTTGCCCAGCAGAAACTGGCCAGGGAGATCGCCCGCCTGGAGGAATACAGGCGGGGGCTTGCCGCGTTGAAGCAGCAGCGGCAGGAATTGATCGACGAGTTTGAAGAAAAAAAACAACGGGCTATGCCCGCCCCTCTTTTTGCCTTTCATATGGAAGGGATATTTCATAAAGAGGAGGAGATCGAAGCCGGGATCACCGTGGTCGAGACCCAGCAGGGAGCGGTTGCTCAGGCCAGGGAAGCGCTGGTCGTCAAGATGCGGGATAAAAAAATGATGGAAAAAGCCAGGGAGCGGGATTATCAAAAATACCTTTTGGCCGTATTAAAGAAAGAGCAGAACGAGGCGGACGAGCAGATGGTGCTTCGTTTCGGACGCAAGGACAATCTCCACTGAGCAGGAATGGGGGGCGCCATCGATTCCCCGGACAGAAATATGATAAAACGTAATCGCTGGTACCTCATATCAATTCTCATCGTGCTGTTGTCACTGGCGGTGACGTATCCCGGCTTTACCGAAGAAAAACCCCCGGTAAAGCTTACGACTCAGGAGATTTCCGTTTCCGCTGCCTTGAAGGAGCGTGAAGAGGCTCTGGCCGCAAAGGAAAAGGCCTTGGCTGAGAAGGAGAAAGAGCTCAATGCTCTGAACAAGGAAGTGGACGAAAAGTTCACCCAGCTTAACGCCCTGCAGGATGAGCTTAAAGGGCAGCTTGGCGGGGTGGGCAAGGGTGCGGAGCAGCAGTTCAAGAATCTGATCAAGATTTACAGTGCCATGAGTCCGTCCAAGGTGGCCCCGCTGCTCGACAAGATGGAAGATGTCGAGGTGGTGGAGATTCTCAGAGCCATGAAAGCGGAAGCTGTGGCAAAGATAATTCCGAAGCTAACCCAGGACAAGGCGGTACGGGTGAGCAGGCTTCTTGGGTTGCCCTGAATAGAGAGGTATGCGATTTTGATTTCTAGCCCTTCCGGCGTTTGACCGGAAGGGCTTTTTAGTTTTGTCACTGACGGATCATCATTGTTGTCCGACTGGTTTTTATAATCCGTTGGCTGAAAATCCCCGGCAAACTTATCTCTTCTCCCTCCATCTTTGCGCCTCTGCGTTGTTTCTCTTTCCCATTCCCGGCAAATCTTTCCCACCTCATATTTTTACCCACCACTTGTTTTTTATAGGGGAATTCTTTTCCTGTTTCACGGCGCTGACGATTCAATGCCTGCAAGTGCTCACGATTGACAATATTTTCTAACGTTTTGTTTTTGCGTGACTTTTATAGTTCTGGTTTGGTTGTATTCCGATGTGGCACACCTTTTGCTTTGGTTGGGTACCAAGCGCGCTCCAACCCGGAGCGAAGGGAAGATCAAATTTTCAGCGAGGAGTTTTTTGTGGACGCACTCATGATTCCCATTGTCCAGGCCCCTAAGGCACAGGCGGCGGTTGAGGTGAAAGGCCCCGCCGGCAAGAAGACCGCTTCGAATTTCTCCGACTACATGGAAAAGAAGATGGCAACCGAGCGTCGTGGCAAGAGTAATCTGCTCGGTGTTAAAAAAGACAATGCCGTAAAGGATTCCGCCGCTTCCAAACAAAAAGAAGGCGGTGATGAGGCAACAACCATTGCCGCCCTGTTGGGGCAGTTTGTTCAGGATCTCCAGAAGAGCGCCGGGGACCAAAAACAGGGCCCGGGGGAATGGTCGTTTCCCGTGCCGGATCCCGATCTTCTTCAGAAAATTGCCAAAGACGCCGGCATGAATGAAAGTCAGCTTGCTGCGCTCATGGATAAAATGAAAAACCAGGACGGCAAGCTGTCTCTTGTCGATTTTCTTGATTCATTCTCCCGGCATTTTCAAACCTTGCAGGATGAAATGCCCGTGACCGCTCCTGAAACCGATCTGCCGCTTCTCCAAAGTGTTCTTGAGCGACTCGGTGTGCCTGTACCCGAGGTGAACAGAATCAGCGAAGCAGCGGTGCGTGGGGATAACACTTTGGATCTCCAAAAATTTCTGACCGGTCTGCAGGCATTGACCGAGGAAGGAATCACCGATATTTCTGCGTTGGAAGCAGAACAACTCCAGGATCTTCTTGACAGCGCCGGGGTCTCCCGGCAATTACAGCGCGCCTTGTTGCCCGAGCGGCTGCCGGTTGTAGAAGGTCTTGTCGAAACCGGTACGCCGGTTGCGCTCACCCTGGAACGCCTGAAAAACATGCTGGAGCAGGCTATTCAGGATGTGAAAGCCAACAGGCTGCAGGCAGACCCGCTTTCTTTTCTCGCAGATCTTCAGGAGGTACTTACCCGCTCCGGCTTTGAAACTAAGGGGCCGAGCCTGTCCTCAGCGGTTCAGGGTTCGGTTGTTTCTGTTTTTGAAAAACTCATGGAAAGCGTTGACCTTGCCAGAATCAAGGTGCAACAGGGTGCGGCCCGCACCGAGGCGGCAACGGAGAAAAATAGTTCGGAACATTGGCAGGAAACACTTGCCGCCAAGAAAGGTGAAGGCACGGCGGTTGTCGGTGAGGCGGTGACTCCATTGTCACATGGGGAGGGGCGGGATGCCTTGGGAACTGGAGCGTCTATGAAAGAAAACAAGGGCAGCGGAGAGTTGTTTGCCGACAGCAGCACCGTTTTCCAGACCGAGGGCACCGGGACAGCGGCCAAAGGTGAGGCCGGAATCCCTTCGAGCGTTTCAAGTCCGGCAGCCAGGCCTTTTGTTCTCATTCCCAATATGCCCCATGGCCTCCAGCAACAGAGTTTTGCGCAGCTTTCCCAGGGGGTTTTGCAGGGGATGAAAAATCAGGAACATCACCTGATTCTCAAACTCTATCCCAAGGAGCTGGGTGAGGTTAAAGTCGAGATGACGGTGCGCGACAATCAGGTGGCGGTTTCTTTTACCATGGAAAATACCAGGGTGAAAGAGGTGATGGAAAGCAACTTGGAGCAGTTTCGGGAAAACATGGAAAAACAGGGGTTCACCCTTGGCGAATGTATGGTGTCATTAAACAAGGACACGGACAGTAACGAATCCTGGCAGCAGTTTCAGGCGGCTTCAATGAAAAATGGAGCAACCCTTCGCCGGGCAACTTTGGCCGATTTGCCTGACGATATTCTCTATCAGCGGGTGCAGCCCGGAAATGGCCGTGAAAACGGCGTTGACCTGTTTGCCTGATAACAAGCGAGGAAAAGATAATGACAACCGCAGCCAGCATCAGCTCAACCCTGCCCATCCAGGACGATACTGCCGTGAAAACGGTGGGAAAGTCTACTCTGGATCGTAATGATTTCATGACTCTGTTCATCACCCAGATGCAGCATCAGGATCCATTGGAGCCCATGGACAGCACGGATATGGCTTCGCAGCTCGCCCAGTTTTCCAACATGGAAGCCACTATGAAGATGTCCGATAACCTGGAAAAGCTGCTTGGTTACCAGGTTTCGCAGAACAATCTTCAGCTTCTGACCCTGATCGGCAAGGAAGTACAGGCTTATGGAGACACCATAGGCGTGGTGGCCGGGCAGGTGACGCCAACCCAGTATGTTCTGCAGGATGCCGCTGATTCCTGCCGGGTGGAGGTCTATGATACGGCAGGCCGTATGGTAGACACCGTGGAGTTGGGATATGCAGCTTCGGGTACACACGATTTGACTTGGGATGCAACAGCGCCTAACGGCGACGTTGTTGCCGACGGTCAGTATACTTACAAAGTAGTGGCCATGAGTGCCTTGGGGCAGACGGTCGGTGTTGATTACCGGACAACCGGCAAGGTTACCGGGGTGAATTTTGACGGCGCTACGGCCCAGGTAACCGTGGATAAATTTATTGCGTTGAATGTTGCAGATATCCTGGTGGTGAAGTGAGACCCTTGAAAATTACAAAGCACGAAAAAAGGAGATAGGACATGGGCGTATCCAGTTCGTTGTATGCAAGTATCAGTGGTCTCAGCACCATGGGCAACGCCATGAGCGTTTTGGGTGATAACGTTTCCAACGTCAACACAATCGCCTTCAAGTCCAGCCGGGCGACTTTTCAGGATGTTTTGTCCCAGAGTGTGGCCACCGCCGCAGGCGCGGCCCAGGTTGGTCGTGGTGTGACCATGACCACCATCGACGGCATTTTTGCCCAGGGCTCGTTTGAGTCCACCTCAACCGCCACCGATCTGGCCATCGGCGGGCAGGGATTCTTCATGCTCCGCGCGGCAGGCAGCGCCGAGGCGGACATGTACACCCGGGCCGGTGAATTCCGTTTCGATAAGGAAGGGTATCTGGTCAACCCCACCGGCAACTTTGTCCAGGGTTGGACCTTGGACACCACCTCCGGCGAGCGGCAGGGCACCATCGGTGATATCAACATCGGCAAGACCACCCCGCCGGTAGCGACCACCAGTATCCAGGTTATAGCTAACGTGGACTCCCGGAAAAATAATGAGACCACAGAGCTTCGTTTATATGACGCCTGGAATGGCACGAATCAATCGCTGCCGGTGCCGACATCTCCCATCGATGCCAATGCCTATGAGTACACCACCGCCATCAAGGTGTATGATTCCGTGGGCGCGAGCCATGATCTCACCGTGTATTTCGACCGGACCACCAAGGATAACCAGTGGGAATTTCTGGTAACCTGCGAACCCAGCGAAGATCAGCGCGTTTTGTCCACCGGTCGTGACGCCTCAGGCGCTTTGGACGGCAGCAATGATGAGGCTTCCATCTATACCCCGGACACCGCCTACAATTATTTGACTCATAAGGGAGCTGGCGCTCTGCTCTATGGTGTACTCGATTTTTCCACCTCCGGCGCCATCAGCAATATGTCCGCCTGGGACGTGCCGCCGGACGGCGCGGTGGATCCGGCACAGGATACCAATCGTCTTTTTTTGGGCAATACTGAGCAGTACTACTCCTTTGCCGCCAATTTCACCGGTGCGGCAACCAACCAACAGGTGGCTCTGAATCTCGGCGCCAGATACAGCGGTCAGGCCACCGAGGTCAGCCAGATCCTGGTCACCAACGGAGCTGCCTATTCCAGTGCCGGACAATCAACACCCATCACCAAGGAAACCCTGTGGAGCACGGTGTATGACAGTGCCGGAACCCTGGTGGATTCAACAACCCCGGCGGTGGTGACCTTTGAAGGTTATAATCATGTCGGGGCAGTGGTTCCTCCCACAACCTATACTCTTGCCGCAGGAGGTAAGGTACAGAACCTGCTGGATGCCATTGATACGGCTTTTGGCTGTACCTGCACCATCGATGCAGCAGGTAAGATAAGGATGAGTGATGATACCGGCGGGCCCAGCGGCATGGCCGTGACCAGATTTGATTTTTCTGCCGGGGTAAATCCCTTTGGGGACACGTCTCTCATTGCAAACACCTTTAATGTCTCCACCTCGAAACGGCAGGTGGTCTCCCCTGATCGGGCCGTGACCAGTTCCGGCGGCACAACCCCGATCACTGCGAGCACGCCTTTATCCAGCGTTTTTGACAGTGCGGGTGTGGGTATTGATGCCGTTTTGCCTGGCCTTGATGCGATAACCTTTACCGGAACGCGTGGTGACAGTACACCGGTTGCCGCAACCTTTACCGTGGGTACCAGCTTCGGCGCCCCTCTCACCGCCCCCAACAATCCTCCCACCATGCAGGATCTCCTTTCCTGGTTGGAAGAGCAGTTTGATGCCGAGGCCTCCGTTGATGCAGCGGGCCGGCTGGTGCTCACCGACCGGCGGGCCGATGATGTCGCTGCCGCCGGATATCAAAGCGTGCTGACCATTACCGGTGTTTCGACTCCGGTGAGTGGCGCCCGGCCTTTCTCTCCGTTGGCGACCGACGATTTTACCATTATTCTTTCTGATACCTCCAACGAGGATGGCAGCCGGGTAGGTGGCACGGAGTCCATCAATTTCAGCACCGAGGCGCTTTCCACCACCCAGTACGCAAACAGCTCTACCACCATCTTTCAGGACCAGAACGGATTTGCCGCAGGCTTTCTCCAGTCGGTTTCCGTGGATACCAGCGGGGTTATTACCGGCAACTATTCCAACGGGCAGGTTCTGGAAAGAGCTCAGGTTGCTCTGGCCAGTTTTAATAATCTGGCAGGGCTTCGCAAAGAGGGCGGCAATATCTTCCGGGAAACCACCGCCTCAGGCGCGCCCATCACCGGTCCTCCGGAGACCAACGGACTGGGTTCCATTTCGCCCAACTCGCTGGAGCAGTCCAACGTGGATCTGGGGGCTGAGTTTGTGAAATTGATCACCACCCAGCGCGGCTTCCAGGCCAACTCAAAGATTATCACCACCACCGATGAGATGTTGGCGGATCTGATCAACATCAAGCGGTAAGCCGTTCATCGGCATAAAGGGGTGCAGCGAATGATTTCGCAACGGCCCCTGAAATTTTCAGCGCAAGTCTCCTGCTTGGGCCGGCGGTTCGGAAGATGTTTCCGGACCGCCGGTTTTTTTTGTTGGTGTTCAGGTGATAGTGCGGGATGTGTGCTGCGAGAACATGAATGTAAGTTGTCGGGGAGCATTTCTCGTTCGAGTTGAGTCTTTTGGCAAGTTCAGAAAAACCCTGCCGAAGCACTTATTGAGAGTTTGTCACGGCCAGTTCCGGACAACAGAGACTCAATTCAGGAAACTATCGAAGATGGCAAAGGCCTTGTCCACCACCGGCACTGAAGCAGCCAGGCCGATGTAGGATTTGCCGGCGATTTCCTGAGACACCAGTTCGTTGCTTGCGGGCAACAGGCCGCCCAGAGGCAGATCGGTGGACTCCACCGTTTCCTTGATTTTGGCCAGCAATTCTTCGCTGGCCGGCTCGGGCACCCGGTTGACGATGAGGCATTTTTTCTTGATGTTGATGGCCAGTGGGCCGGTGAGTTCGGCAATCCGCTTGGCGGTCATGATTCCCCGGGCTGATGGGTCGGAAACCACGATGAGATAGTCGATATCGCGGAGGTTCATGCGGCTTAAGTGCTCCATGCCCGCTTCATTGTCCACCACGATGTATTTGTAGTTGTCTGCCAGATGATCCATGGTCATGGCCAGATGCTGGTTGGCTGCGCAATAACAGCCCGGCCCGTCGGGCTGGCCCATGGCCATAAGGTCGAAGCCGCTTGCCTCCACCAGGGACTGGTGCACCTTCATCTCCATGTACTGGTCCCGGGTCATGTTGGGCGGCATGTCGCCCTTGAGTTCCTTTCTGATCTGGCCGATGGTGGTTTCTATTTTCAGTCCCAGAAGCTCATTGAGGTTGGCGTTGGCATCGGCATCCACGGCAAGCACGGGTGTCATTTTTCGTTCGGTCAGGTATTTGATGAGCAGGGCGGAAATGGTGGTTTTGCCGACCCCTCCTTTTCCTGCCAGGGCAATAATCTTGGGCATGTGTTTTCTCCTGTTTACAACGAATGGTTCATTGGGTCCGCAATGGGCAGCCAACTAGGAATGTGTGCAGCCCTTCGACAGGCTCAGGGCGAACGACCAACCGATTGCTTTCCGTTCGCCCTGAGCCTGTCGAAGGGTATGTCCTGCATGCCGTAGCGTTGGTTATTTCCTTTTCAAGTGAACCTATTCAATATAGGAACCAAGCCGGTGAATGTCAAAGATAAAGCCTGCCCGTGAGGCGAACCTCCCGAAATCCCGGCGATTTTACCCTTGCAACTTGCGGGCGAGCTGGTATGTTTGTCTGCTTGACCTCAGTCCTTACGATGGAACCTTAAGTCCTTAAAATAGATGGAGATCACCCATGGATTATCGGGCGACACTGAACCTGCCTCAAACCGATTTCAAAATGAAGGCCAACATGTCCCAAAGGGAACCGGAGGTTCTCAAGGCCTGGGAGGAGTCCAATCTCTACGCCAAGGTACAGGAGCAGACCGCAGGCAGGCCCCTCTACATTTTGCACGATGGCCCCCCCTATGCCAACGGCCATATCCACATGGGCCACGCCTTGAATAAGATCCTTAAGGATATCATCCTCAAAGCCAGACGCATGGCGGGTTTTCATTGCCCCTATGTGCCGGGTTGGGATTGCCACGGGTTGCCCATCGAACTTAACGTGGATAAAGATCTTGGGCCGAAGAAAAAGGAAATCAGCAAGCTGGCCTTCCGGGGTGCCTGCCGAAATTATGCCGGGAAATGGGTCAAGAAGCAAAAAGATGAGTTTAAGCGTCTCGGAGTGTTGGGCGACTGGGATGCCCCGTATCTGACCATAGATTATAAGTACGAGGCGAGCATTGCCCGCGAGTTCAATCGGTTTCTCCTCTCCGGTGCGGTGACCCGCAGCAAGAAGCCGGTGCATTGGTGCTCTTCCTGCCGAACCGCCTTGGCCGAGGCCGAGGTTGAGTATTACGACCACACCTCGCCCTCCATCTATGTGAAGTTCCCGGTGGCCGAGGATCTGGGCGCGGTTATTCCCGCCCTTGCCAATGAGAAGGTCTCGGCCGTGATCTGGACCACCACCC